>JBIOEF010000011.1:0-54994 GCA_044445785.1 Caulobacterales bacterium | reverse complement strand
GCCGCCATCGTCTCGCCCCAGCTCTCTTCGCTGGAGACGTCCTGGGCCAAGCCGATGGCTTTGACGCCCCTCTGCCGCAGTTCGTCGGCGAGCCCATCGGCGCTATGGGCGTCGACGTCAGTCACGGCGACCGCGGCGCCCTCGGCCGCCATCGCCCTCGCCGTCTCAGCGCCCGCCGCCCGTGACGAGCACAACCTTGTTCCGCAAGCGCGCCATGCTTCCTCCGGGATCGCCAGGCCGCCGTTCGCCAATTCAAGATCGGGCCGACCCTCGCGGCGAAAACCGTAGCCCTGGCGCACTGTAGCGGCAACACCGGCCGTGCGCTCAAAGCACGTCTGTTATCGTGTTGAGGTCCGCTTTCGACCCGAAGCGGACACTTCAACCCAATGGCTCGAAGATGGCGCTACGGGTCATGGAAACGTAGCTTGACCATGGGCGGGCCAGAGCGCTCGCTATGCATCGCGATCAAATGGCTATCCTGTTGTCGGGGTAGTCACACCTTCAAGGCATGGCATGCTCAACAAGCTCGATGATTTTCCGATCCACCAGACACCCGAGCCGATCGCCCATCCGGCGACCAGCGATCGCAATGTATACGACCGCACCTGGTTCAACGGCTACGCCGCGGACGGCTCGTACTACTTCGGCATCGGCATGGCGATCTATCCGCACCGGGGCGTCTTGGACTGCGCGTTCTCCGTGGTGCGTCCTGATGGCCGCCAGCATTGCTTTTACGGTTCACGCCGCGCCCCGACAGAACGGACCGAGATGCAGGTCGGGCCGTTCCGGATCGAGGTGATCGAGCCGATGCGCCGCGCGCGTGTGGTTCTGGAGGAAAATGAGAGCGGTCTTTCCTGCGACCTGACGTTCTCGGCGCGCACCGCCGCGATCCAGGAGGCGCGCCAGATCTTGTGGAGCGGGCCACGGCGGACGATGGACGCCACCCGTTTCGACCAGTTCGGCCGCTGGAGCGGCGTGATCCGCAGCCCCGATGGCGAGATCAAGGTGAGCGAGGACGTCTGCCACGGGACCAAGGACCGTTCGTGGGGTGTGCGGGGCGTCGGCGAGCCTGAGACCGGCGGCGCGCCCCGGATGCCGCAAGGCATCTGCTTCGTCTGGGCTCCGCTCTTCTGGGACGACCATATCAGCCACGCCATATTCTTCGACGGGCAAAAGGGCGAAGCCCTCGTGCGCGAAGGCATCGTCGCGCCGCTCTACGCCAGCGAGGCGGAGGTTCCGAGCGTCGAGGACGGGCGCGACCAGCGCATGGCGACGGCGCGCCACCGCGTCCAGTACCACCCCGGCACGCGCCTGGCCCGCTCGGCCGAGATCGACCTCGTCGATCACGACGGCGCCGTTCGCACCATTTCGCTGGAGCCTATCCTGAAATTCCAGATGAAGGGCCTGGGTTACGGGCACCCTGAGTGGGGGCAAGGCATGTGGAAGGGCGAGCTGGCCACTGGCCACGAGTCTTTCGATCCACGACAGTTGAACCCCCTTGAGCCGTGGCACCTGCACACCCAGCAGGTCGTGCGCGCGAGCGACGGAACGCGCCAAGGCGTTGGCGTGCTCGAGCAGATCGTCGTCGGCCCTTACGCGCCCGCCGGCTTCACTGAGTTCTTCGATGGGGCCAAATAGACCAGCCCCAATGCTTGATGGCGCCCTCGGGAGAGACCGCTCTCCGTTCCTGGCTGGAGGCGAAGTTCGGAAGCTGCCGATCGCCGGTCATAGGGAGCCTAGGCGGCAAGTCAGGCCAATCTAGCGGCGGCGTCTTCGGCGGGCTGGAGGATTGGCCCGCGCAAGCTTACGGGCGGAGTACGCTCGCGGGCTCCATCAGACGAGATCGCCCTGAAGCGTAGAACGATCGAGGCGGCTGTCGCTTCTTCGGCCTGCAGGCGAGCAAGCCGTGGCCCCCGGAGGGGCGCCGTGACTGGCTCCTCGTTGACGATGGCCGCGGCACGCGCATTGGCGCCCAACCAATCAGAATACAGGCGAGCCAGCTCCGCGCTGGCGTCCAATGTCGACATCGGCGCCCCTCCCAGGTCAACGAGCCAACCCTACGGTGCGATTGAGAGGTCGGCAAGACGTTGCCACGGTCGAAACTGGGCGGTTGACCGGAAGTACTCCGTATAAGGAGGGTATCCGGCGCTTACTCGCTTGGCGGCCTTCCGTTGTGTGAATTTTTGATGACCTGATCTGGGTCAAGGCGGCCTGCGGGCGCCGGGCGCGATGCTGCGGCGTCATTCCAGGGATCGCCGCCATGTCCGACACAGCCGTGCTTGAGCGGGTCCCAGTCCCGCTGACCTCTCGCCCTCGCCCGCGCTGCCTGGACGGGGTCTACCCACGCGCTGTCGCTGAGCCGTCCGCGCCGCCGACGGAGAAGCTGAGCGTTCGCCATGTGAGCTTTCGATATGGCGACGACTTGGCCGTCCAAGACGTATCGTTGCCGATCTACGAGAACCGCGTCACGGCTCTGATCGGACCGTCCGGCTGTGGCAAATCCACTCTGCTGCGCATCTTCAACCGCATGTACGAACGCTATCCCGGCCACCGGGCTGAAGGCGAAATCGTCATGGACGGCGAGAACATCCTGGCCGACGAGATCGACATTTCGAACCTGCGCGCCCGCGTTGGCATGGTTTTCCAGTCGCCGGCGCCCTTCCCGATGTCCATCTACGACAACGTCGCCTTCGGACTGCGGGTCTTTCACGACCCTGGGCGCAAGGAACTGGACCTGCGCGTCGAAAAGGCGCTGCGGCGGGCGGCGCTCTGGGACGAGGTGAGGGACCAGCTTCGCCAGAGCGGTCTCAGTCTTTCCGGCGGCCAGCAACAGCGGCTCTGCATCGCCCGCGCCATCGCCGTCGAGCCGGAGGTGATCCTGCTGGACGAGCCTTGCTCGGCCCTCGACCCGGGCGCGACCGCGAAGATCGAGGAGACGATTCTGGAGCTGAAGGTCGGTTGCACGGTCGTCATCGTCACCCACAACCTTCAGGAGGCGGCGCGCATCTCGGACTTCGTCGGTTTCATGTACCTGGGCCGGCTCATCGAATTCGGTCGCACGATGGAGGTGTTCACCAACCCGCGGCGACATCGAACACGCCGGTTCGTCACCGGACGGTTCGGGTGAGCCTGGGCAGAGCCTGCGATCAGCGCTCCAGCACGTAGGTCCCTGGCGCGGGTTCGAGCGGCGCGTAGCCGGCCGCGGGCGCGCCGATGCAGGGCGGCGGGGCGGATCCCGAGCTGGCGGCCTTCAGCCAACCCGACCATGTGGGCCACCAGGAACCTTCCCTGAGTTCGGCCTGTCCGAGCCAGGCGTCCGGCGAGACATACTGCGACCCGGGCGGCCGCGCGCCGATGCGGAAGTGTCGCCGAGCGTGGCCGGGCTCGGACACGATGCCGGCGTTGTGCCCGCCGTTGGTCAGTACGAAGACGGCGTCGTTGTCGGTGAAGAGCTGCGCCTTGTAGACCGAGCGCCATGGCGCGACATGGTCCGTCTCGGTCCCGACGACGAACATCGGCGCGTGGATGTCTTTGAGCGCGATCACGCGCCCTTCGACGGCGAAGCGCCCGGCCGTCAATCGGTTCTCCAGGAAGAGGCCGCGCAGGTATTGCGAATGCATGCGAAACGGCAGCCGAGTCTGGTCGGCGTTCCAGATCGCCAGATCGGTCGGCTGGTCGCGCTCTCCAAGCAAGTAGTCGTGGATCATCCTCGACCACACCAGGTCGTTGGCTCGCAACGCCTGGAAGGCGCCGCTCATCTGGCTGGCGTCCAGCACGCCCTGGTCCCACATCAGGTCCTCAAGGAAGGCGACCTCGCTCTCGTCCACGAACAGCATCAGCTCGCCAGGCTCGCTGAAATCCGTCTGGGCGGCGAGCAGCGTCAGAGAGGCGAGGCGCTGGTCGCCATCCCGGGCCATGGTGGCGGCCGCGATCGCCGCGGTCGTGCCCCCCAGGCAGTAACCGACGAGGTGGACGCTCTTGTCCGGAACCACGACTTCGATAGCGCCCAGGGCGGCCATCACCCCTTCGGTGCGATACTGGTCGAACGTCAGGTCTCGGTCTTCGGGGCTGGGGTTGCGCCATGAGATCATGAACACCGTGTGCCCTTGCCCCACGAGGTAGCGCACCAGCGAGGTCTGCGCTCGCAGATCGAGGATGTAGTACTTGGTGATCCACGCCGGCGTGATGAGCACCGGCTCGGCGACGACTTCGTCGGTCATCGCCGCATACTGGATGAGTTCCATCAGGTGATTGCGGAAGATGACCCGGCCCGGCGTCGCGGCGAGGTCGCGCCCAAGCTCCACGTTTTCGAGTTCTCGCGGCGGCGCGCCGGTCGCCTGACGGCTGAGGTCGTCGAGGAGGTTCTGGCCGCCCCGGACGAGGTTCTGGCCGCCATGGTCCCTGGTTGCTGCGAGCAGCACCGGATTGAGGAAAAGGTTGTTTGAGGGGGAAACGACATCGAGGGCCTGGCGGACCATGAAGGCGACGCGGGCGGCGTGACCGTTGGACATGCCGCGGATCGGCTGGGTGGCCTGGTCCCAGAAGTCTTCCACGGCGAGGAACGATTGGGCGAAGAACCGGAACGGCGGCTGCGCCCACTGGGCCGCGGCGAAACGATGGTCGGATGGGCGGGGGACGAAGGCCGCCCCATCGCCCGGAGCGGCCCATGCCTGACGCTGGAGGCGCGCCAGGTTGGTCCAAGCCGCGAGGGCTAGCTCGAGCTGGCGGCCTGGCGCTCGGGAAAGGTGAGACGACCAGTCGAACAGCGCCGCCGAGACGGCGTTGGGGGAGACGCCACGAGTCAGCCGCCCGACCGTCGAACGAGCAATCCGGTCGACACTCTCGAAGTTGGGCCCGTTCCCGCGCGGCGGTCCGTCGCCAACCAGGGGAGCGGCTTCGGTCCCCGCGGGACGCGCAGACGCTTCACGCTCGGCCGCCGTCGGGCCGCGTGGGGTAGGCGCTATCGCGTTCATGAACATCCCTTCGAGCGGCCTGATGGGGGCTGCTGGTGCGATCGCGCCCCGCCGCTCAGTTCGTTTCTACGGGAGGTCATTGACGCCGCGATGACGGTGCGTCGGCGTTTGGCGCTCAAGGGGGCAAAACATCGAGCGCCTTGATGAACCTCAACCCGGCGCCCGGCGCGATGGTCTACCAGCAATCAACTGTCACAGGGCCGCGTCACGATGGCGTCCTAAAAGGTCCGCCGACGGGCTGGAGCACGACGCCGATGTCGAAGACCGAGATCATCGCGCGGTTGGGCGAGGCGGCTGTCCTGCTTCCAGAGTTGATCGCCGAGGCCCTTGCCGCGAATGATCGGGCTAAGCTTCGCCTCACGCTCCTGCAGGCGGCCGCCGCGCACGCGGCCGAGCCGACCGCACAGTCACGCGGCTTCGAGAGCGAGCGGCGGGCGGCCGGTCTCGATGATCCGCAATTCGATCAGCTCGTCTCCGGCGCCCGCGCCCTCGGCGACTCACGCCTTGCAACGAGCGGCCTTGGCGCCCTTCTGGCCGGTCTGGGCGCCGACATCGAGGCGATGCTGGCGCCCCTTGAAGCGGCCGCGGCGCCTGAGGCCGCGCCGTTGGCCGAGCGCCTCAGGATCCTGGGCCCGATCGTCATCGCTGGCGAGGACGCCATCGCACTCGCCGCGATCGGCCGCATGACGGCGGCGCGCCGGGACGGACCCGACAGCCTTCACCTGCTCATCATGGACCTTCATCACGCCATCAATCGACTCGCCGCCGAGACGGCCGTCGAGGAGGTCGACGGCGCCAAGGTCCACCATCTGGGCGATGCGGATCGGGCGCGGGTGCGCGCGTTCATGCGCGGGCTCAATCGCACGGCGCCGCTGGCCTTCGGCCATCCGGGGCTTGGAACCACGGCCGCCCGGACGGCCGCGCGGCTGACCATCCAGAACGACATCGGCGAGACCGACGCGCACGTGCTCGTGCTTCACGTCGACGGCCTGATCGCCAGCGCCACCTACACCGACGTGCATCGCCGCCGCGCCCGGTTCTTCATGGGCCTCTTCGAGGGGCGGATGGCGTGGAGCCAACTGGCCGAGCAGTCGGCCAAGGGATTGGGCGAAGCAGAGCTCTTCTATCTCGTGACAGGGCGTTTCGAGGCGCCTGACGAAGCCGCTCTCCAGGACTTTCTGGAGTTCCTCGGCTCTCGCATCGTCTTCCTCATCGACTGGAACAAGGCCCGCAAGGCGCTGCAGACCTTCGTGGGCCGCGACGAGGCGATCGGTCTCCTGGAATGGGCGGCGACCAACGACCTTGGTCACCGAGGCTTTCTGGCGATGGGCGGGGCCGATCTCGTCCTGGAAACCGTCCGCAGAGCCGCCGCCGGCCGCGTTCCCTACGGTCTCAGGCTGGATGGCGCCCTGGGCGAAGCGGAGGCCAAGGCGTTCCTCAGACGCGTGCTGCGCGAAACCTGCGAGGGCCTGAAGGCCGGGCGCTCGGCGAGGCTCATCCGCGATGAGATCCAGGCCGATCTGTCGCAACGGTTCGAGACCGCGGAAGCCGCCGTGCTCGCGATCCTCGTCCGCCATCTCGGACTCTCTCGCGTGCTGGCTTGCGCTATCGCCGATGCTCTATCGCTCAGCGGCGCCAAGTGCGCCGGCAGCGCGCTCGCCGAGCGCGCCAAGCGGCTGGAAGCCAAGGCCGACCGGCTGACGCTCGATGCGCGAGAGGTCTGCGAGCGGCTCCAGCGCGCCGACGCCGCGCGGCGCATGGTGGATGAGGTCGAGAACGCCATGGATGCGCTCGACGAATGCGCGTTCCTCATGAGCCTCGCCGCCGGACCGCCTCTGGCCCGCGAATCCCTGTCGCGACTTGCGACGGTGGTCGTGGAGGGACTCTCCCAGATGGTACGCGCCGCCGAGGCGGCCGCGCGTCTGCCCGACGCTCGACGCGAGGATGCGGTGGCCGCACTGCAGGCCATCGATGCGGTAATCGCGGCCGAACGCGAAGCCGACGCCGTGGAGAGATCCGCGATGGGCGCGCTGATGAGCGCGGAGTCCTTGGACGCGCGTCCAATCGTCATCGGCCTGGAGACGGCGCGGGCGCTGGAGATTTCCACCGATCACCTGGCGCATGCGTCGCTGGCGCTGCGCGAGCGGGTCCTGGAGGAGTTGTCCGCGTGAGCGATAGTCCCGAAGGTTTGATCTGGCTTGGGCCGGACGGCGCCGATGAGGACGTCTCGGCCCAAAGCGCCGGCTCCAAGGCGTTTGGCCTGTGGCGCATGGGCAAGCTTGGCCTTCGCACGCCCGCCGCGTTCGCTCTGCCGACCAGGCTCTGCGCGGAGGTGAACGCCAATCCGGCCGAGGCGCCCGGACGCATCGCCGCCGTCCTGCGCGCCGGGTGCGAGCGCCTGGAGGCCGCGACGGGACGAAAGCTGGGAGACAAGCGCGCGCCGCTGCTGGTCTCGGTCCGGTCGGGCGCCGCCAAGTCGATGCCCGGCATGCTCTCGACCGTGCTCAATGTCGGCCTGAGCGCCGAGGCCGTTCACGGGCTCATGCGGCTGACGGGCGATCCCCGCTTCGCCTGGGACAGCTACCGCCGGTTCATCGCGTCCTACGCCGTGGTCGTGGGCGGCGCGCCTGCGCCGGCGTTCGCCCGCGCCCTGGCCGACATGGTTCGCGCCGAGTCGGCGAGGGACGAGTCGGAACTCGACGGCGAGGCCCTGGAGCGCCTGGGCATCCAGTTCGGCGATCTCGCCGTCCGCCAGGCCGCCTGCCCGATCCCAGCCGACCCCATGGACCAGCTCGTCGCCGCGACGCTGGCCGTGTTCCGCTCGTGGGAGGATCGAAAGGCCCAGGAATACCGCCGGCTGAACGGACTTGAGGCCCTGAGCGGCACCGCGGTGACGGTCCAGGCCATGGTCTATGGCAACACTGGAACGCGATCGGGGTCCGGCGTCGCGTTTTCACGCAATCCGGCCACGGGGACGAAGGAGCTCTACGTCGATTTCCTCATCGACGCCCAGGGCGAGGATGTGGTCTCCGGGCGCCGCACGCCGATGGACGCCGCGGCGCTGGCCCACCGCTTTCCCGACGCCTTCGATGAACTGACCCGCGGCGCGGCTCAGCTCGAGCGCGAGCTTCGCGACGTCCAGGATATCGAGTTCACCGTCGAGAACGAGCGCCTCTATTTCCTGCAGACCCGCAGCGCCAAGCGAACGCCGCGCGCCGCCCTCGCCATCGCCGTCGATCTCGTCCACGAAGGGGTCATCGATCCCGCCGAGGCCTTGCAGCGATTGAGCCATGTGGACCTGGACCGGGCCGGACAAACCCGGTTCGCCGACCAGGTGGCGCCGCTCGCGGTGGGAACGCCCGCCGCACCCGGCGTCGCCAGCGGTCGCGCCGCTTTCGATAGCCCGAGCGCCAAGCGCCTCGCGGCCGGCGGCGAGCCAGCCATCCTGGTGCGCCGCGAGCCGGCCACGGAGGACATCGAGGGGTTCATCGCCGCGGCCGGCATTCTCACGGCGGTGGGCGGGCGCACCTCCCACGCCGCGGTGGTGACCCGCGAGTTGGGGAAGGTCTGCGTCGTCGGCTGCGAAGCCCTCGACATTGACGAGAGCGCCGGCCGTGCAACGCTGGCCGGACATAAACTCGAGACGGGCGACTGGATTTCGCTGGATGGCGGCGCCGGCGAGGTCACGCTGGGGCGTCGGACCGTCGTCAACGAGAAGCCACGCGCCGAGCTTGCGGAAGTGGAGTCGTGGCGGACTGTGGAGCCGTCATTCGCCTAGTCCTGGTCGTCACAGAACTGCAGCGCATCCGGCATACGCTGCCAAGCCGTGCCGACCACCAGCCTTCAGCTTGGCGAGACTGACCGCCGCCGTCCTAGCCAGGCGAGCGGCGAATGCGCAGTGCGGCGTTGCAGCGCTCGTTCGACGGCCTGGAGCCGGCCGCAGATCGAACTGCTTGTGGAGCTGATGCTTTCGCCCGCCAGCCAATTCATGACGGGATTTTGGGTGACGGGTGACCTGAGCTTGAGCGATGACGCGCTGAGCTTCCAGCCGACGGTCGATGCGGGTCGCACCGGGAGCGCGCGCTGGGAGATCCGGTTCGCCGACATTGCGGACGTGCACTGGCGGCCTGGCCTGTTCTCCGGCTCGATCGAGATTGAACATGCCGGCCAGCGGACCGACCTCCGATGCTCCGCTTCAAGAGCGCTTGCCGAAACGTGCAAGCGCGCCGTCGCACGATCCCGCCCAGATAACCACGCCTCCTAAGCCTTCGCAGTCGGCTTCGTGCTAGCTGCAGGAAGCCTCGCGCGGCGGCCTCCTCGTATCGATCAGTCTACGGACGGTATCGTCGGCCCCCCTGGTCAGGTTCCGCGAGTGACCCGCCTTTGAGGCGCTGATAGCGAGGCGTCACACCACTGTCGGCAATTGTTCAACGACCTGCAATCGTTGCATCACCGAAGCGTCACTTGGCGTCCCCATAGATGAGCAGCTTCGCCGTTCGGCGCCGATCCTCAAGTTCGGCGCGGCCGGCGTTGGGCCTGCGCACGGGGGGTGCTCATGAAAGCCAGCTATCTGATTTCCTGCGCTGTCGCGGCGCTCCTTGTCGGCGGCGCCGGCGGCCTGGCCCGCGCCGCGGACGTAAACGAGGCGACCGCAAGCACCGCTGCGGAAGCAACCTCTGCCGGCGAGGTCATCGTCACCGCCGAGCGGCGGGACGAGAGCGTCGAAGAGGTCCCGGAGACGCTGCAGGCGTTCACCGGCGAGACCCTGGCCCAGCAGAACGTCTCGACGCTGGACGACATCATCAAGTTCACGCCCAACGTGACCTTCGGCAAGAACGGTCCGGGTCAGGGCGTCATCTTCATGCGGGGCTTGAGCGCCGGCCTGCAGGGCAATCAGTCCAGCGCCACCATCGCCACCTTCCCGAACGTGGCCCTGTACCTGGACGAGCAGTCGATGCAGTTCCCGGCGCGCAACGTGGACATCTACATGGTGGACATGGAGCGGGTCGAGGTGCTCGAAGGCCCGCAGGGCACGCTGTTCGGCGGCGGCGCGGAAGCCGGCGCGGTCCGCTACATCACCAACAAACCCAAGCTCGGCAAGTTCGAAGCCAGCGGCGAGGCCAGCGTCAGCGGCACATCACACGGCGATCCGAACGGCAGCCTTTGGGGCGTGATCAACGTGCCGGTCATCTCGGACAAACTGGCGGTGCGCGCGGTGGCCTACTACGACCGGCACGGCGGCTACATCGACAATGTGCGCAGCACGTTCACCCGCTCCAATCAGGACCCGGGCAACGCCTATTTCAACATCATGCCGACCGGCACGCCGCCGCTCTGCCCCAACGGCCTGCCGGGCGGCGGTCCGAAAGACCTGTGCACCCTTCCCAGTTTTCCGCAGGCCAACAATTTCGCCATCGCGGCCAAGGCCCAGAACCCGACGACCTACGCCGGCGCGCGCCTCTCCGCGCGCTACGAGATCAACCCGGATTGGGACATCCTGATCGCCGAGAGCTACCAGAACCTGGACGCGGAGGGGATCTCCGCCGAGTACCCGACGGGCTCGGACTTCCAGGCGTTGCAGCCGCTGCAGGTGACGTCCTTCAGCCCATCGTACGACCACGACGAGTTCGAGAACACGTCCTGGACCGTCGACGGCAAATTCGGGAACCTGAAGGCCATCTACACCGGCGGCTACAGCTACCGCCACCTCACCCAGCAGATGGAATACTCCAACTACTCCCGCACGGTGGGCGGCATGTACTATCAGTGCACCGGGGGCCCGGCCGGCGACGGCCTGGCGGGCGCCGGTGGGCCGCCGGTTTGCTTCTCGCCGGTCACCAACTGGCTCGACAAGGTCACCAGCACGCACTTCAGCAACGAGGCGCGCATCAGCACGCCGGACGACTGGCGTTTCCGCGCCATAGCGGGGATCTACTGGGAGCAGTTCCGCATCCAGGACAACATGAATTTCAACTACAAGACGGTTCCGGCCTGCACGGCGGCGAACCTCGCCATCGCGCTCGCGCCCGGCGGCCAGCCTTGCCTCGCCGACGTCACCACCGCGCCGGGATCCACGGCCAACCAGCCCGGCGTGCGCGGCGACTCTACGGCGTTCGGTGAAGACACCCAGCGCGGCTACGATCAGACCGCGCTGTTCATCTCGCTCGACTACGACGTGATCCCCAACGTCCTGACGCTGTCGGCTGGGACCCGCTGGTATGACTACAGCGAGTTCGAGGTGGGCTCGCAGTACGCCACGGTGATCCCAGGCTGCGTCAACGTGCCGAACGGCCAGTGCGTCGGCGGGCTCGTCAACATCGACGCCGCGCACGACCGGATTTCCTACACGGGCTTCAAGAGCCGCGCGAACATCACCTGGAAGATCACGCCCGACATCCTGACCTACTTCACCTTCTCGGAGGGCTTCCGGCCGGGCGGCTTCAACCGATCGGTCAGCAACGTCGCCACCGGACCTGGCGGCCTCAAGCAGTTCCGCAAGCCCAACGGCTATGCCCCAGACTCGCTCACCAACTATGAGGTCGGTCTGAAGGCGCAGCTCTTCGACCACCGCGTGCAGGTGAACCTCTCCGCCTACTACATGCAGTGGCAGAACGTGCAGCTGCTGTTCTTCAATCCCACGGAGCTCGGCAACACCACCTTCGGCGTCAATGGCCCGAACTATGACATCAAGGGCGTCGAGCTGCAGGTGAACGCGCGGGTCACCGACGGGCTGACGGTGCAGGGCTCGGCCACCTACAACGACGACACCCAGTCCAGTTCGCCCTGCCTGATCGACAACATCTCCGGCACCCCCGCTTTCGGCCATTGCATCACCCAGGTCGTGCAGTCCGGCGTCGGGCTGGTGCCGTTCCTGAACCCGTTCGGCGCGCTGGGCACGGTTCCGGCCTTCTCGCCCACGTTCCAGGGGAATCTGCGGGCGCGTTACGAGTGGAGCATCGGCAGCTACAAGGCCTTCGTTCAGGGCGGCGTCAGCTACACCGGCAGCATGTTCAACCAGCCGGCCACCTACACGTCCGGCGAGGGCGTGGTGGTTCCGAGCACGACGCTGCTGCGCTATGAGCAGCCCGGCTACGCGACGGTCGACGCCGCCTTCGGCGTCAGCACCGACAACTGGTACGCCCAGATCTTCGGCGAGAACCTGGGCGACTCGCGCGCCAGCACGTTCACCTCCTCGACCCAGTTCATCAAGTCCGAGGTCCCGCTGCGACCGCGGGTGGTGGGGGTGAAGATCGGCGGCCACTTCTGACCGACGGTCCGATAGGCTAAGGGCTGCGGGCGGCGTCGCCGCCCGCTCTGGTTCGCCACCGATGACCGTGACCCTCGCCACCGCCTCCGCATCCCCGATCGAAGCCGAAGTGGGTCGTCTGCGGGCCCTGCAGAAGGACGTCCGGCACGCCGACGCCCTGCGCGGCGCCCAATCCCTGCTGCGTGACTTCCCGGAAAATCGCGACCTGCTCCTGATCGGCGCCATCAGTCTGCGCCATCTCCTGCGCATCCCTGAGGCGCTGGCGATGCTGGATCGCCTGGAGGGACTGGCGCCGCGGTTCAGTCGCCTGCACCAGGAACGCGGTCTCTGCTTCATCGCGCGGAAGGACGCGCCTCGGGCGATCGAGGCGCTGCTGCGCGCGGTCAACATCAATCCGGCGCTGCCGATGAGCTGGCGCATGCTCGAGGGCCTCTACCGACTCTCGGGCGATACCGAGAACGCCGCCATCGCCGCCGCCCATGTCGCGACGCTGAAGGGCCTGGCGCCCGACGTGGTGACAGCGACGTCGCTCTTCTCCGACGGTGAGCTGGAGCGCGCCGAAGAGATCATCCGCGCCTTCCTCCTGCGCCACGGCGACCAGCCCGAGGCGATGCGGCTGCTGGCCAAGATCGGCATGGCCCGCGACGTCCTGGACGACGCCGAAATCCTGCTCGAAGCGGCGCTCGCCCTGGCGCCCGGGTACCAGGCGGCCCGCTACGACTACGCCCAGTGCCTGGTCCAGCGGCACAAGCACCTGCTGGCCCGCGAGCAGATCCAGCAACTGCTGGCGCTGGCGCCCAGGAACGCCGACTACCGCGCGCTGGCGGCGACGACGGCCGTCGGCCTTGGCGAGCACGCGGAGGCGATCGCGATCTATCGGGGGATGCTGGCCGAGACGCCCGGGTCGCCGGACGTACACTTGTGGCTAGGGCACGCGCTGAAGACGGTCGGGCGCCTCGCCGAAGCGATCGACGCCTACCGCGCGGCTGCCGCCGCCAGGCCTGACTTCGGCGACGCCTACTGGAGCCTTGCGAACCTGAAGACCTATCGCTTCAGCGACGAAGAGATCGCCCTCATGCGCGCCCAGGAGGCGTCGCCGACGACCGCGCTCACCGACCGCCAGCACCTGTCATTCGCGCTTGGCAAGGCGCTGGAAGACCGGGGCGAGATCGCCGACTCCTGGCTCTGCTACGAACGGGGCAACGCCCTGAAACGCTCGGAGAGCCGCTACCGACCCGAGATCATCGAGGCCAACACACGGCGGCAGATCGAGGTCTGCACGCGCGACTTCTTCGGTGGGCGATCCGGCTGGGGCGCGCCGCGCGCCGACCCGATCTTCATCCTCGGCCTGCCGCGATCGGGCTCGACGCTGCTGGAACAGATCCTCGCCTCGCATTCGGCGGTCGAGGGCACCCAGGAACTCGCCGACATCCAGCGGATCGTCCTGGAGCTCCAGGGCCGCGACCCCGATCCGGACAACTCTCGCTACCCGGCGGCGCTCGCCGACATGACGGCCGAGGACTTCCGCCGGCTGGGCGAGAAATACCTCGCCGACACCCAGGTCTACCGGACCGGCAAACCGTTCTTCATCGACAAGATGCCGAACAACTTCCGCCACATCGGACTCATCCACCTGATGCTGCCGAACGCCAAGATCATCGACGCCAGGCGCGAGCCGATGGCCTGCTCGTTCAGCAACCTCAAGCAGCTCTTCGCCCAAGGCCAGGAGTTCACTTACAGCGTGGGCGACATCGCGCGTTACTACCGCACCTACCTGGAACTGATGCGGCATTGGGACGGGGCGCTGCCCGGGCGGATCTTGCGGGTCCGCCACGAGGACGTCATCGACGACCTGGAAGGGAGCGTCAGGCGGATGCTCGACTACTGCGGTCTGGCGTTCGAGCCGGCGTGCGTCGCGTTCCACAAGACCGAGCGCAGCGTGCGCACGCCCAGCTCCGAGCAGGTGCGCCAGCCGATCTTCCGTGACGGTCTCGACCAGTGGAAGAAATACGAGCCGTGGCTGGGCCCGCTCAAGCTGGCGCTGGGGGATGCGCTGGAGCGCTACCGGGACTAGCCGGCGCAGCGCGGGCGCGGCCACGGAAGTAGATGGCCGCCAGCACCGTCAAGGCGGCGCCCAGGACGCTGGTCGCATAGGCGCTGAGCGTGAAGAACTGCAGCCAGTTCAATTTCACCCCGCCAAAGTTGCGCCAGATGAGCAGCGCGACACTGCCGACATAGCCGGAGGCGTCGGCGACGTAGATCAGGAAGCCGGCGGTCGCCACCCGCCCGCTGAAGGCGATCAGGCGGTCGAACAGCATGGCGTTGAAGGGGGTGTAGGCCATGTAGAGCCCCGCTCCGGCGAGGATCATCCAGGGAAGCGGGGCGATCAGGCGGGCCTGGAAGGCCAGCGTCGAAGCCCCCAGCAGCACGAAGCCGGCGAGCACGATCGCGTGGATCACCATCAGGGCCTTGAGGTTGTCGCGGACGATCATCACCGCCCCGAGCGCCACCAAGGAAATGGCGGCGACGGGAAGCTCGCTGGCGGTGAATATCCCCGCCTCCTTGCCGTAGCCGAGCGCGGTCCAGATCTCGGCGGCGAAGTTGTCGCGGAAGTCGCGGAACGCGGTCAGCAGGACGTAGGCCAGGACGAGCACGACGACGCCCGGCGCATAGAGCCTCAGGAAGGCCCCGCGCTCGGCGGCGTTCATCGGCGCGCGCCGCACCCGCTCGGCCTCATCCTCGACGTTCGGCGGCGGCAACTGGCCGAGCGCCCAGACCGAAACCAGAAGCAGGGGAAAGAACACCGCGCCGGTGGCCGCCGGCATCCAGAACGGGCTGACGTGGGCGGTGATCAGAAACCAGGACCCCACCGTCTTCACCACGCCCGAGGAGAGGATGAAGCTGGCGCAGAGGATGGCGCCCAGGACCTCGGAGACGCGCCGGCCCTCCATGTAGCCGAACACCAGGCCCCAGATCATGCCGAGCGGCAGCCCGTTGAGGAACAGCGTCGCGACATTCCAGGGCGCGGGGATGAGCGCGAAGGCGATCAGCGCCAGCCACGCCGCACCGATCAGGGCCAGGATCATCATGCCGCGCCGCGCCGGGTCGACCTCGGAGATCACCCGCACGCCAATCAGCTTGGAGAGCGCGTAGCCAGCCGCCTGGGCGATGACGAGGGCGATCTTGTAGTCGAGGGCGAAATGCCAGCCCGGCACGACCTCGAAGGTCGCGGCGGTGAACGGCTTGCGGAACGCATACATGGAGAAATAGGCGCAAAAGCCCGCCAGTCCCGCCACGGCGGCGAACACCGCCGGATCGGCGCTCGCCAACCGCCGCCGAAGCCAACCCTCTCCAGTGCTTTCCAGATCAGGCCCCTGCGATGCGCGCCGCCGATGGGTCTAGATCAGCTCTGCTACGGTTCGGTGACGGCGGCTCTGGCGAGCGGCGCACGCCTGTTGAACTGTCATCTCTCTGTGCTCGGCTGCGGTTCGAGGAGGCCAGGCGTGAGTTGCGTCGATGAGATATTCCGGGCGTACGCCGAGCGCGGCGACGCGTTCTACGGCGAGCGCGTCACCCAGCTCGACCACGCCCTGCAGTGCGCCGCGCTCGCCGAGGCGGACGGCGCGCCGGACGCGCTGATCGCCGCGGCCCTGCTGCACGACTATGGCCACCTCTTCGAGGGCCGGGGCGATGCGGCGCAGGGCGAGCGGCGCGACGCCCGGCACGAGGTCCATGGCGCGCTGGCGCTGAAGGCCTGGTTCGGCCCAGCCGTGGTGGCCCCGATCGCGCTGCACGTCGCGGCCAAGCGCCACCTCTGCGCCGCCCAGCCGGGCTACGAGGCCGCGCTCAGTCCGGCTTCGGTTCTGAGCCTCAAGTTGCAGGGCGGCCGGTTCACGCGGACGCAATGTCGCCGCTTCGGCGCCAGGCCGTTCGCCGGCGATGCGATCCAAGTTCGCCGCTGGGATGACGGCGGCAAGCTGGCGGGTCTCGCAACGCCAGGGCTGGAGCATTACCGACCGTTGCTGGAGCGACTGACCGCGCGTCCTGGGCGGTCTTAGGCGGGCGTCTGGCCTGACAGGATCGATGCGGAGATCTTGTCCAGCACCGGCAGGAGGTCAGCGACGGTGTCGACGACAAAGTGCGCGCCTGCGCCTCGCAAAGCCGCGGCGGCCCTGGCGACGCGCGCGCGCCGATCCGCGTCCGCCAGCGCCTCGTAGTCGGCGAGGCCGAGGCCAACGCCGTTGCCCGACGCCGCCACGCCGATGGTCCAGCAGCCAGCCGCCAGGCCCTCCTCGATGCCGACCTCGGAGTCGTCCACCTTAACGCAGGCGCCGCCAGGCCAGGCGTCGAGTTCGATCAGGGCCTTCCAGACCATCAGCGGCGAAGGCCGGCCCGACGGCGTCTCGCCGGCGCAGACCACCGCGTCCGGGGCGTAGCCGGCGGCGGCGGCATGCTGAAGGATCCCCGCCATCATGGCCCGCGTATAGCCGGTGCAGGAGCCGATCCTGACGCCCCGCGCGCGCAGCGCCTGGGCGAGCGTCGCCGCCCCCGGGATGAGGTCACAGTGCTGGGCCGCGGCCGAAACCAGCAGCGGCTCGATGGCGCCGAACAGCCGGTCGCAGTCGGCTTCGCCCGGCGGCGCGGCCCTGGCGGCGGTCCAGGCGTCGGCGATGCGCGGATGACGCAGGAGCGCCCAGACGTGATCGCGCTTGGGCCGGCCCATGTCCGCCCGCGCTTCCGCCGGGCTGATCGGCACGCCTTCGGCGGCGAAGCCGGCGACCAGGGCCTCGACGGGCGCCAGGCAGCCGAAGTCGACCATGGTCCCCGCCCAGTCGAAGATGACCGCCTTTACGCCATAGCTCATCGCCCTCACCCGATCCTCTCGCCGTACAGTTCGGACACCGTGGACTCGGCCAGGCCGAAGGCGGTCGAGGCCCCGCAGCCGCTGGTGACGATCACCAGGCGGACGCCTTCAGCCGGCGACGCGACCAAAAAAGTTCGATCTCGGGCGACGGCATAGGTTCCCGTCCAGCGCTCCAGCACCGGCGGCGCGGCGACGCCCGTGGCCCGCTCGAACTCATCCAGGATGAAGCCCTCGGCCTGCGCCGGCGCGAACGGCGAGGGGAGGTCGTCGTAGTGATGGCTGTCGCCGACCACCAGGCTGCCGTCCGAACTCTGCACGGCGATCAGGTGGACCCCGTTGTCGATGTGGCCTGGCTGTTCGGCTTCCAGCCGCGAACGCAAGGCGGCCGCCGCTGGCAACGCTCCATAGCCGGCGTAGCGGACGAGGCCCAGGTCCGACATCACCCCGCCCGGCAGGCGAAATCCAGGCGAGGCCAGCCTCAACATCGAAAGACGGCAGCGGGTGAGCTGGAACGGGGCGATGGCGTCCGCAAACAGGCTGACGAAATCGTCCCCGGGGCAGACGATCGCGGCCTGCGCGTGGACGCTCCCGCGGGAGGTTTCGATCAACGGCGGCGCTACGCTCAGCGCCGCGGCGGTGACGAAGTCGACGCCATGCGCCTGGCTCAGCCATTGCGCCAGCTTGGGCAGGGCGTCGCGCGACTCGACACGCAGCTCATGCGGGCTGGTCAGCGCGCCCAGCGTGCCCGGCGCGGCGATTTCCGGCGCCAGCCGGCGCAGATCCGCTGCGTCCAGCAGGCGGCAACCTTCGCCCATCTCGGTGGCCAGAAAAGCCTCGACCAACGCCACCGACTCCGGCCGCCGCAAGGTCAGCACCAGACCCCGATGCTCGATCTCGACGCCCGCTTTGGGCGCGATCTGCGCCCACAGCTCGCGCGTTCGGCGGGCGAGGCGCCAGGTTTCGCCCGCCTGCTGGCCGGTGACCGTGACGAAGCCGAAGTTGCGGACCGAGGCGCCGTTGGCGCGCAGGTCGCGGTCGATGACGACGACGCGCTTGCCGAGGTCTGCGGCGACATAGGCGTGGGCCAACCCGACGATCCCCGCGCCGATCACCGCCAGGTCGTAGCCGGAAGCTTGGCCGAGCGTCTGTCCAGGGGTCATGGCGAGCCAGCGCCCTCGGCCTCGATCTTGGCCACGAAATCGCGCAGCTGGTAGAGGCTCACGTCGTCCACCGTGCCTTCCCCCTCGCGGAACGGCTGGTCGAGGTGGCCGATCAGGTACAGCGAATAGACGAACATGTAGCCGACGAAGACGAAGATCAGCATCGACTCCCAGGCGCCGGAGGTCTTCAGGAACAGGAGCACAAAGAGGCTGGCCAGCACCAGGGTCTGCACCAGCACGTGCACCGAGGGCACGAACTCCATCCGCTGGATGTAGGCGATGCGGAACATGCAGCGGCGCAGCGTGTCCTGCGCCGACTTGAGCCGCACCACGTAGCGCTCCGACATCTCCAGTGACTGCAGCCGCGCGAAGTAGGGCGATAGATCGTCCACCCGCGCCACCGCCTGCGAGAGGTTGCTGTGCGCGTCGGCTACGCTGAGGCCCCTCTCAAACGCCTCGACAACGCCGACGAGGGCCTGGCGCAATGCCGCCATGTCGACGGCGGGGGTCGTGGCGGCGAAGTTCAGCACGTCGTCGTGGATCGCCTCCAGCGCCGTGCGGATGTCGGCGGGCATGCGCTCGGCCTCGCGGTAGTCCCCCAGCACCTGCGACAGCAAAAAGCCGATCAGGAAAATAGCGCCGGCGATCAGGCTGGGGATCAGCCCGTCCAGCGGCATGAACTCGAACCCGAGCGCATGCACGCCGGCCTTCAGCAGCACCAGCACCACGACCACGGGCAGGACGCGCAGAAGGAGGTGGAAGCGCTTGGTCAGGCTCATCTTGGGGTTACTCGCGGGCCAAGTGACATCGGCCCCTCGCCGAGCCTTGGGCGGCGCGCCGCTGCCCTCGACGCCCGCCCGATTGACCGGACGCTAGGGGGCTTGCGTGACAGTTCTGTGTGGCGTGGCTTGCGGACTTCCGCTCTCGTTTGCCGAACCGTCGCCGAGCTCCGATAGGATCCCTGGCGACCATGGAAAAAGCTGAGGGCAAATGACACGCGGGACACCGGAATGAACCTCGAACTCAGTCGCCGCAGGCTGCTCGCGGCTGCGGGCGTCGGCGGCGGCGCCGCGCTGGCCGCATCGCTCGTCGAGACCGCCGCCGCGGAGGCAGACGGATCTGAAGACCCGCTGACGACGCCGCCAGTCGCTGGGCTCCATCTTCAGTTCGGCGCGGACGCGTCGTCGGAGGTGGTGGTCTCCTGGCACGCGCTGCAGCCCGTCCGCCGCCCACGCGTCGTGCTCGGGCGGATGGACGGCAGGCTCCAGCAGGTGGTCGAGGCCAGAACGGCCAGCTACGCCGATGCGAAGTCCGGCCAGGTGGTCTACGCCTATCATGCGAAGATCGACGGGCTGGCGGCCGACACCGGCTATCTCTACGGAGCGATGCACGACGGCGCCCCGCCGGAGTTCGGCACGTTCCGCACCGCCCCGCGCGGCCGCGCGCGGTTCACCTTCACCAGCTTCGGCGATCAGGGCACGCCAACGCTGGGCAAGCGGTACGCGCCGCCAGAGGGCGCGACGATCCCGAACCCACCGTATGTGAACGACAACTACGGCTCCCCGGCGGCGGCCGACACGACGCTCGGCGTTGAGCGGCTGCAGCCTCTGTTCCACCTCTTCAACGGCGATCTCTGCTACGCCAATCTGGCGCAAGACCGGGTGCGCACCTGGTGGGATTTCTGGGAGAACAACAGCCGCAGCGCCCGCAAGCGTCCGTGGATGCCCTCCGCCGGCAACCATGAGAACGAGCTCGGCAATGGTCCGATCGGGTACTTGGCCTACCAGACCTACTTTTCAGTGCCCGAGGCGGATGGCCAGACGGAGGTGACGCGCGGGCTTTGGTACGCCTTCACCGTCGGCCAGGTGCGGGTGATCAGCATCGCCAACGACGATGTCGCCTACCAGGACGGCGGCGATTCCTACGTGCGGGGCTATTCGTCCGGCGCCCAGAAGCTCTGGCTTGAGCGCCAATTGGCCGCCGCCCGCGGTGATCGCGACATCGACTGGATCGTCGTGTGCATGCACCAGGTCGCCATCTCGACCGCCGACAAGTTCAATGGCGCGGACCTCGGGATCCGCGAGGAATGGGTTCCGTTGTTCGACCGGTACGGCGTCGACCTGGTCGTGTGCGGTCACGAGCATCACTACGAGCGCTCGCACCCGATCCGCGGCCGGGACTCCAACGCCACGCTGACGCCGCGGGCCACCGCGACCGCCACCGACGTGATCGATACGGACCAGGGAACGGTGCACATGGTGATCGGCGGCGGGGGAACGTCCAAACCTTCGAACGCGCTCTTCTTCGAGCCGCCACAGTGCCGGGTGATCACCACCGTCGGCGCGCCCGACGCCGTCACGGGCAAGCGCCCGCCGGTCTACGTGACCGAGCAGGCGCCATGGTCGGCCGTGCGCAACGCCGCCCATTCCTACGGCTTCGCGGCGTTCACCGTGGATCCGGGATCGTCACGCGGCTTCACCACGATCAAGGTCACCTACTACGACGTTGTTGGCGCCGACGGTCGGCTGGCGCCCTTCGAGACCTTCACCCTGCGCCGCCGCCGCCGCGACTAGCGCCAGTGTCCGCTTTCCCCCCAAAGCAGACACTCAGAGCGTCCGCTTTCGGGCATCCTAATTTCAGGTCTTACTAAGGTTTTGGGCACCAGACCTTCCACTGCCGAGCCGGAGCCACGCCTGCCGGTCTTGCTCCCGCATCTGATCGCGCCAGGTCTTTGACGACCAGGTCTTGAACGCCGCATCCACTTGCGCCCTCACGTCCGCCTCTTCGATGCTGAGGCCAAGCCGCACGAGGAACGGTCTCAGCTTGGCTTTTGTCTCGGTTTCCAATTGGAGCAGACAGCCCCACTTGTACCGATGCACCGGATCAACATCCGCTCCGATCGCGCGCGAACTGAAGGCTTCGCCGAGCACCTCGCCTTGATAGAAATGCTCTCGAATGGAGTTTAGGTATTCGGTTCGATCCATGGTCAGCAAACACCTTTGAAACGCGCGCCGTCCTCGTTAAGCCGCAGCGGCCATGGGCCAGCCGTCGAATCCGGAAAGGACCGGAACAGTTAGCGGAGAGGCCGGCGCATCGGGAAGGGCGGCCCTGGCGATGGTAATCAGCTCAGCACCTTGCGCGCCGCGTCGCATGTCTCAGAATGAAACCCTGGGCCTACGCGATGCAAGCCAGAGGCCGGCAAGGCGTTGGAAACCTGGCGGCGGGTGAGCGCCAGCGGGTCGTCGGCTCCACTCCTGGGCAGCTGATAGTTGCGCCAACAGTCAAGCTAGACCAATCTGCGGCGTGCCCTCTGCGAAACTCAACCTCGCCTCTCGGCTCCCAGACCCGGTCGACATCGCCGTCGGAGCACGTGTTCGCCTACGTCGCGTCCACCTCGGCCTGAGCCAGACCTACCTCGGCGACGCCCTCGGGATCACCTTTCAGCAGGTGCAGAAATACGAGCGCGGGGCCAACAGGATCAGCGCCTCCAAGCTGGTAATGATCGCCGCCAAGCTGGAAACCACTGTCGCCGCCCTGGTCGGCGAGGACGGTTCGGCGCCAGTCGAGTCTGTCGTCATCGCGCAGCTTTTGACGCCGGGCGCGGTCAAGTTGCTCGCTGCTTTCGCGGACCTGAAGGACGCAGAGTCTCGGCGCGAAGTGGTGGCCCTCGCCAAGGCGCTCGCCCGTGCGGCGGACAAGGCGGCAGGGTCGCGGATCGGCGGCAAGGTTGAGGGGCGTTCCTCGAGAAGGTGAACGCCCCGTCGGAGCCACGCCTGGGCGGGAGTCCGCTTTGGGTCGAAAGCGGACCTGAGCGGACTGCCCGGAAGCGGACCCTCCGGGGGGGTCAGCGAGCCTAGCGGCCTGGGGTTAGCTTGAAGAACACCGCATTTCCGGTCACCGGATCGTTGTCTAGCCATCGGTCGCCGACCTTGTGGCCGGGGCCAAGATTGCAGTAACGGGGGGCTCGGTCCGCCGGCGGCGGGGGCTGGTCCTGGATTGTGCAGAGCTTGCCGCCCTTGACCACCCAGCTACCGTGCGTCGGGCCATCCGAGCCGGTCTGGGTGTAGGTATGGTCGGGCGCAAGGAAGCGGTGGGCGGACCAGCCGCTCAGCATGTCGATCTCTAGAGTCGCGCCGTAGAAAGCGGCGACCGGATCCGACGCGGGCTGCTGTCCACGAACCGTATTGACGGCTCCAAAAGCCGCCGCGCCCAGTACCGCGATCCTGATCCACCGCATCTCACTTCCGACCATAGATCGGCCGTTGAGCTTGGTCGATGGCGTTGCCGAATTGACGCCCTCTCCTCATGCAGCGCGTCATTCAAAAAGTTCCCGCGAGAGTCCGCTCTGGGTCGATAGCGGACCTAGCCAGGGCGCCCGGAAGCGGACCTTCCCAAGGTCAGAGATGGGTGGCGAGCGGAAGTCGCCCATGCGAGTGTTTGGCGCTGGATGGAGAAAGGCCGCAAGAGTGAACCGCTTCCAACCCGATGGCTGGCCGACCGTGACGCCCAGGATATTCACCGACGATGTCGAAGGGCTCGTCGCCTTCCTCAGGTCAGTCTTTCATGGCTCTTGCGACTTCAATCCGGGCCGACCCGCCGAAGTGAAGATCGGCGACTCAATGGTGATGGTGAGCCATGGCGATGGCGTTCGCGCCGCTCAGACTGCCTTCCTCTATGTTTATGTCGAGGACGCGGAAGACGCGTATCGTAAGGCCTTGGACGCCGGCGCCGTCTCGATCGAGGCGCCAACGACCATGCCCTATGGTGACCGGCGAGCGACGATCCAGGATGGGTGGGGCAACACGTGGCAGATCGCGACCCGCCTTAGCCATTGAGAGGGTCCGCTTTGGGTCGATAGCGGACCTGAACGGGCTGCCCGGAAGCGGACACTCCCAAGGTCGGGGATGGGTGGCAAGCGGACGAGGGGAAGCCGGAAACGACCCGGTGGAGGCGTCTTCAAAGGTCTCTCGGGTCACCGGTCGCTGCGCGGCCGTTCTCAAGCCAGTCAAGCATGGTGTGATCGTAGCGGCCGCGCATCGTGGTGACATAGAGCGCTTGCGTTTCAGCGCTGTAGACCTCGCGCCATTCGCCGCGCCGCCCCTTTCGGAAGAAGTCCATGTTGCTTTTCCAGCGTCCAACGACTTTCGAGCCCGGGGCAAGATCGTCCGCCCCGGACCTCATCGTGTCGAAGCGTGCGCGTTCGCTGAGCGCCCTGATTTCATCCAGTGAACATGCGATCCCAAGGAAGTTCGCGAGGCGCGCCATCTCGCATTCGAGATGGTCGCTCATGTCGCCGGCCACCTCGGTTGTGCGGGCCTCGTGCGTGCCACCGTAGACGCATGCGGCGACCCTTGCGCGCCAGGGTCGCCATCCCCCGATCATTCCCTAACTGCGCGAGGTTCCGGTCCAAGACGAGCCTAACGGGCTGATCGGACGCTGGCGTTGGCAGTGGTGTACTGGCCGAGGAGTCAGGAATCGTCATTCTTGGCTGCTGTTCACGCGCTCAAAGAACCGCCGCCGCCTTGTCGGAGGCTCCCGAGATAGCGCTGCGGCTGCGAAAGTCCGCTGGACTAGCTGCGCACGGGAAGCATTGGTGTATTCGTCCAGCCCGGTCGATCCGGGCTCGCTCTGGTACGGCCGCCGCGGTGGCGGCCGCTAAGACCAGAGGAAGACATGACCAACATCACGAAGAATCAGCGCGAATTCCTGATCCGCGTCGCTGCCTCCCCTGCGTGCGCGATCGATGCGCCGGAGGACGGCAAGCTCGCCAAGGCGCTGATCAAACAGCGCCTCGCCATCTCCGTGCCGGTCGCCGGCGGAGCCAGCCGCCTCATGGTCACCGACGCCGGCCGGTCCACGGTCGACGAGATGGAGTGCTCCCGCAAGCCGTTACAATCCGGCCCCGCTGAAGCGCAGGGCCCGACGGGCGCTGAGGATGACTCGGGCAGTCCGCAGATCGAGGGCGCTGCTCCGGACGCCGGCGATACCAAGCCAGAGGTTGTCGGGACCACTCGCGCTGCGCCGAAGGGCAAGCTCGGGGCGCTGGTGGAGCTGCTGCAGCGGCCGGACGGCGCGACAGTCGAGGCGATGATGGCTGCCACCGGCTGGCAGGCGCATTCGGTGCGTGGGGCGATGTCCGGATCGCTGAAGAAGACCTTCAGCTTCACCATCCTCAGCGAGAAGCAGGACGGAACCCGCGTCTACCGCATCCCTGCGACGGACGCCTGAGGATGGATGGTCCCGACGGCGACACGCTAGCTACGGAGGCGCGAGCACTGAACGGCCTCAGCGTCGAGGCATAGAGGGCGGAGTGGCGGCGGCGTTTCCCGACGCCGCCGCCGGCTCTTCGTGGCCCCGACCTGATGTGCCGCGCCCTGGCCAACCAGCTCCAGTCCGAGGCGCTCGGCCATGACGCTGAGATCGAAGCGAGGATCGCGGGTCTCGTCAGTGGGCATCGGCACGGCAAGGCGCCCGCCGCGCCGAGGCCGAGCTTCCGGCCGGGAACATTGCTGGTGCGCGAGCACCAGGGCCAGACCTACAGGGTGGAGGTGCTGGCGGACGGCTTCCTCTGGAACGGCGCCCGCTACCGCAGCCTCTCGGAGATCGCCCGCGCGATCACCGGCGTGCGCTGGAACGGACCGCGGTTCTTCGGCCTGCGCGAGCCCGGCAAGACGAGCGCGGCGCGATGAGCCGGCCCCAGAAAGGCCCCGCCGCCTGCGCGCTTTCGCCGCCGCGCCTGCGATGCGCCATCTATACCCGCAAGAGTTCCGAGGAGGGGCTTGAGCAAGACTTCAACAGCCTCGATGCTCAGCGCGAGGCTTGCGAGGCCTACGTGCGCAGCCAAGCCGGGGAAGGCTGGGGAAGCCTGCCGGCCGCGTATGACGACGGGGGTTTCTCCGGCGGCAACGTGGACCGACCCGGTCTCACTCGGCTATTGGCCGATATCGACGCCCGGCGGATTGACGTGGTGGTGGTCTACAAGGTCGATCGGCTGACCCGGTCGCTGACCGACTTTTCCAAGATCGTCGAGCGCTTCGATGCGGCCGGCGTCAGCTTCGTCTCCGTGACCCAGGCCTTCAACACCACCACCAGCATGGGGCGGCTCACCCTCAACGTGCTGCTCTCGTTTGCCCAGTTCGAGCGCGAGGTCACCGGCGAGCGCATCCGCGACAAGATTGCCGCCTCCAAAAAGAAGGGCATGTGGATGGGCGGCAACGTGCCTCTCGGGTACGAACCGGAGGGTCGCACCCTTCGGGTCAACGAGGCCGAGGCGCTCCAGGTTCGGCGCATCTTCGCCTGCTACTTGGAACTCGGCTCCGTTCAAGCGCTGAAGGCCGAGCTGGCAGCCGAGGGGGTCCTACCGAAGCAGCGGACGAGCGCCAGCGGCCGTAAGCTGGGCGGCGCAGCCTTCAGCCGCGGCGCACTCTTCCACTTGCTCTCCAATCGGCTCTACCTCGGCGAGATCCCGCACAAGGGCGAGAGCTACCTGGGCCAGCACCCCGCGACCGTCGACACCGGACTCTTCGAAGCCGTGCAACAACGCCTGGCAAGGAACGCCGGTCCCACCCGCCGGGCCCGGGCGGGTCTGAAGCCGATCGCGCTCAAGGCGCCGCTGGCCGGTCGCGTCTTCGACGACGGCGGCAACCGGATGACTCACGTCGCCGCCCGCAAGGGCCGCGGTCGCGTCTATCGCTACTACGTCTCCACCGCCGTGCAGCAAGGCCGCAACGCCGAGGCCGGCTCGCTGGCCCGCATCCCCGCGCCGGCGCTGGAGGACGTCGTGCGCGACCGCCTGGGTCGCCTGGACGCCAACATCGACGACATCCGCCGCATCGAGGTCGGCCGGCGCAGGCTGGTCATCGAGCTTGACATGCAGGCCCTGCCCGGCGACCCGCCCATCCTGCCGACCACCGACCAACTCAGCCATCATGCCGGGATGGCGAAGCTCACCATCGCCGCCTCCATGCGCTGGCGCGGGGGCGCCAAGGTGGCGGTAGGCCCGGGGGGCGAAGCGGCGGTCGACGCACCCCGGGTCGATCTGCCGCTGCTGCGGGCGCTGATCAAGGCAGAGGCCTGGAAGGCCGAGCTGCTTCGCGGCGGCGTCACCATGGACGGCCTCGCCGGGCGAGAAGGAGTCCATCGCGGCTATGCCCAGCGGGTCCTGCGGCTTGCTTGGCTGAGCCCGACCTTGAAGCGTAGCATCCTCGAGGGCACGGCTCCGGCGGGCCTGATGCTACGGCGCCTCTTGCAGGAAGACATTCCGCTCGCATGGGTCGATCAGGCGCGGGCTTTTGCCGGGGCCTGATGGCGACCCGCCGCTCCCTGCAAGTCGCCAAACCAGTCCCTGCAAAGACTCATTCAATTCCCTGCAACCGCGTTTAGGGAATTCGACTGGCAAGCTGCTGTAACAGCGTGGCTTTTCTCGTTGGTGAGACGGCTCTGGCGAGGACTTTGAGAGATTTCCCTGCTGAATTCCCTGATGGCAGGGAATTTGAGGCAATCGTCTCTTAGGGGGCCCAAAAGGGCTAAGTGTTAGTTGCCTGACACGCTGCGGAGACGGAGCCGCCAATTCGGCCGAAGTCGGCCCTGTAGGCACACGCAAATGCCCGGCTGGTTGGTCAAATTCTGCGGGAAACCGACGACATTCCCGCCGGTTGGCGCACTGGCCGCCAGCGGAGACGTACTTCAGGGACTGGTTGGCTGGGGAACTAGGACTCGAACCTAGAATGACGGTACCAAAAACCGCAGTGTTACCATTACACCATTCCCCAGCAGGAACGGCCTGACGCGAGGGCGAGTAAGCCCGCCGGGCAAGGCGGCGGAGATAGCGCACGAAGGGTCCGCGCGCAACGGCATGGCGCGGTTGCCGCTCACCAGGGCCTCCTCTATAAGGCCCGCTCCCCGCTGGCGCGAAAGAGTGTTCGCGCCGCATTGACCTGTGGCATGGACCGGGGCCACGGGCCGGTGCGGGGCGTTCGCCGGTCCAGGCGGCGGAGTGTAGCTCAGTCTGGTAGAGCACCGCGTTCGGGACGCGGGGGTCGCAGGTTCGAATCCTGCCACTCCGACCAACATAGGGAAGCGGCGGATGGGCCCTCTTCAGGCGATCCAGGACGCGCTGGACCGGGCGGTCGCGCGGGGCCTGCCCGGCGTCGCGGCCGCGGCGCTGCTGCCGAGCGGCGAGCGCATCGAGGCCAGGGCCGGCGTTCGGGGGGTGGACAACCCCGCGCCGATGACCGCCGACACGGTCTTCTGGATCGCCTCCTTCACCAAGGCGGTCACCACCGCCGCGGCCCTGCAGCTGGTCGAGGCGTCCCGCATCGACCTGGATGAGCCGGTCGAGCGCTGGCTGCCGGGCCTGGCCAAGCCGAAGGTTCTGGCCGGCTTCGACGCCGCCGCCTCGCCCAGGCTCGGCGAGGCCGCCCGCCCGATCACCCTGCGCCACCTGCTGACCCACACCTCGGGCCTCGCCTACGAGTTCTGCAACGCCGATCTGACGCGCTATGTGGCCGCGTCCGGCTCGCCGATCGAGGGTGGGGCGCCCAACATCCCCCTGATGTTCGAGCCGGGCTCGGCCTGGACCTACGGCATTGGCCTGGACTGGACCGGCATGCTGATCGAGGCGGTGACCGGCCAGACCCTGGACGCCTACTTCGCCCAGCACATCTTCGAACCCCTCCGCATGACCGAGACCAGCTTCGATCTCACCGAAGCGCAGCGCGGACGGCGCGCCACCATGCACGCCCGCGGCGAGGGCGGGGTGCTGACGCCGACGCCCTTCGAGATGCCGCCGGCGCCCTATTTCTCCATGGGCGGGGGCGGGCTGCACTCCACGGCGCGGGACTATCTGCGCTTCCTCGAGGCGATCCTCGCCGGCGGCGGGCCGATCCTGGGCGGCGAGAGCGTCGCGGCGATGGCCCAGACCGAGGCGGAGGGCGCCGAGGTCGGCGTGCTGCCCGGCGTCAACGCCCAGCTCTGCGGCCACTTCGATCCGTTCCCGGGCATGGTCAAGCGCTGGGGCCTGGGCTTCGTGATTAACCCGGACGCCGGGCCGATGGGACGCTCAGCCGGCTCGCTCGCCTGGGCTGGTCTTGGCAACTGCTACTACTGGGCCGACCCGGCGAACGGCGCGGCCGGCGTCTTCCTCACCCAGATACTGCCCTTCGGCGATCGCCAAGTACTGGAAGCCTTTGGCGAGTTCGAGCGGGCGGTCTATAGCGCCTGATCCCGGCGAGGCTTGAGGCGCTCAGTCCATGAAGCAATTCCTCCTGACCGTGGCCGGCGTTTTCGTCGGCCTGGCGCTCTTCATGATCGGCGTCCCGGTGCTGTTGATCGCCATCGCGGCCGGGGCGTCGCGGCCGGCGCCGCTGCCGGCGCGCACGGTGCTGGCGCTCGACCTGCGCGATGGGCTCACCGACCAGGATCCGCAGGGCGGCATCGCCATCTTCAGCGGCCGGCCGCTCTCGGTGGTGGGCGTGGAGGACACCCTGAGCCGCGCCGCCGCGGACGATCGCGTGCGGGGCCTCTTCGTGCGTCTGCCCGAGACCGGCATGGACCCGGCGGCCGCCGACGAGCTGCGCGCGGCGTTCCTGAAGTTCCGCGCCGCCGGCAAGCCGATCCTGGCGATCAGCCAGGGCCTCTATCCGCAGGGCGTCATCACCTCGACCTACGAGCTGGGCGCGGCCAGTGGCGATCTATGGATGCAGCCCTCGGCCTCGTTCCAGGCCACCGGCGTCGCCGCCGAGGACATCTTCTTCAAGCGCTTCTTCGACAAGTACGGGATCAAGGCCGACTACCAGCAGCGCTATGAGTACAAGAACGCAGTCGATCCCTACCTCACCAGCGACTACACGGCCGCCCACCGGGAGGCCGAGCTTTCCTGGATGGGCTCGGTCTACGAAACCGCGCTCGCCGCCGCCGCCGCCGACCGCAAGCTCGCCCCAGCCGCGCTCAGAGCCCTGATCGAGGCTGGGCCCTATTCGGCCGAAGATGCCAGGGCCAAGGGCCTCATCGACCGCGTGGGCGAGGTGAAGGAAGCGCAGGACGCGATCCTGAAGAGCGCCGGCGACGGCGCCGCCTTCGCCGGCTTTTCCGACTACGCCGCCCAGGCGCGCCGCGCGCCGGGCGGCTTCGCCACCGCGCCGACCATCGCGCTGATCCAGGCCGAGGGCGACATCGTCACCGGCACGGCCGCGCGCACCAGCCCCTTCACCGCCAGCCAGTCGATCTACTCCGACGACCTGGCGGGCGCCTTCTACAACGCCATCGAGGACAAGGACGTCAAAGCCATCGTCTTCCGCGTCTCCTCGCCCGGCGGGTCCGACACCGCCTCCGAGCAGATTCTCTCGGCGGTCCGCGCGGCCAAGGCGGCAGGCAAGCCGGTAGTGGTCTCCATGGGGACCTATGCGGCGTCGGGCGGCTACTGGATCTCCTCGCAGGCCTCGGAGATCGTCGCCGAACCCTCGACCCTCACCGGCTCCATTGGCGTCTTCGGCGGCAAGTTCGCCCTGGGCGACGCCCTTGCCAGGTTCGGCGTCGACGTGCGCGGCCTGAAGGTCGGCGGCGACTACTCCGACGCTTTCGGCGCGGCGGGGCCGATGACGGCGGCGCAGCGCGCGGCGTTCGGCGCGTGGATGGACCGGATCTACAACGGCTTTGTCCAGCGCGTGGCCGAGGGCCGGCGGCTGCCGGCGGCGCGGGTGGGCCAGATCGCCCGCGGCCGCGTCTGGACCGGCGTGCAGGCCAAGTCGCTGGGACTGGTCGATAGTCTGGGAGGCCTTCCCCAGGCGGTGGACCGGGCCAAGGCGCTGGCCGGGATCACCGGCGAGGCGCGGCTGAAGCCCTTCTCCACCGAGACCAATCCGTTCGGGCCGCTGGGGCGCCTCTTCGGCGCCAGCGCCGACAGCGCCCGCCTGATCGCCGCCGCGGGCGAGCTGGCCCGCGACCCGGACGCCAGGGCGATCATCGAGGATCTGCACGAGGCGCGCCTGCGCCAAGCCGGCGCGACGGTGCTGGTGCCCAGGTTGGTGCGCTAAGTCTACTGCGGCGCGCTGGCGGGCGCCGAGGCCGCCTCGGCCGTGCGGAAGATCGCGCCCCCGTTGTAGCTGAAGACGATCACGTGCTCCTTGTTGCCGACGTACACGCGGTGCGCCTTCAGGAAGTCCGCGCCGATCAGCATCGAGGCCGTGCGGTAGAGGCGCGCCGGGACGATGCTTGTGGCGGAATCTGAGTCGGTCTCGAAATCCGTCACCAGGTCCGCGACCGCCAGCCTGGCGTTGGCGATCTTCTCATCGCCGAACGCGAAGCTGTCGAACGTCGCCGTCCAGGCCTCCCGCCGCCGCGGTCCGAATCCCCCGATCATCGTCCTTGCGCTCGTCGGCGGACGATTGACGCCCACAGCCGCCGCCGTGGCGGCGTCCACGACCGACCCGGTGGCGCCGGAGTCGATTTCCCCCAGCACCGGCTTGCCGTTCAGGATGACGTTCGCCTGAGTGACCGGAGAGTCGCGCTGCCAGGGCAGCAGGGTCGCCTGGGCGTAGTTCTTGCCCCAGTAGACAAGCTGTTCGGCGCTGCACCCCTGCGGCTCGAAGAGCCGGATCGTGCTGTTGGCCAGGTCGAATTCCACGTCGTATTGCGAGAGGAAGTCGTCCCCCAGGATGATCGCGACCCCCTCCATGCCGTCGCGTGGACCGGTCACCAGCAGCGGCAGGTTGCTCGTTGAAAAATTGTCTATCTTCAATGACTTGATATTGGTTTCCAGGACTTCGGAGCTGCCGCCCACGACATGGATCTGCACGCCGATCACCCGTCGCATGTCCAGGCCGCGACGGATGGCTTCGGAGCGGACCACCATGCTGGTGTCCGCGCCGCTGTCGATCAGGATCTGGGCGGACTCGCCATTGACCTGACCCTCGATGACCGGCACGCCCCGCGAGAGATCCACATGGAACTCCGCCGCCCGCAGCAGCTTGCAATCCGCCAGGGTCTGCGCCGGCCAGACGGCGAGAGCGCTGGCGGCCAGGATGGCGAGGCTGGCGAGACGGCGTTTTGGCATGGGTTCTCCCGTTGGCTAACCGCGTTGCGGCAGCCGCAGTCGCACCTCGTCGTGGGCGAAGTCGAGGCAGACGGTCTCGAAGCGGCTGAGGATGTCGACCCCGATCAGGATCGCCGGGCGATCGGTCAGGTCCCACATCTGGAACGTGTGCAGGTCGGCGAAGGCCATCGGCCAGTTCGGCAGCCGCAGTCCGCCGATCCGCAAGGACGGCAGATCGGCCAGCTGCGCGTTGATAGTCTGGCCGGTGACGCTGAGGATCGGCGTCTTCACCCAGGGGATCGTCGGATAGCGCGCGACCGCCAGCTCATGCAGGGCCATGTTGCCGATGCTGTCCTGGGCGCCGGAATCGAGGAAGGCGGTCACGTGGATGCCTGCCAGATCGGCGTCCACCAGGGTCAGCTGGCCGCTGCGCCGGCGGGCCCTCAGAGAGACCTCGTCAGCCCCGAGCGGCGCGGCGCGGCCGGTCGCGACGGTCATGGTCTGACGGCGAAAATCCAGCGTCAGGCGTCCGCCGTCCAGCTGGTCGAGGCCGACCATGCCCATCCCGCCAATCGCCGCGGCCGGCAGCAGCGAGAGCACGGCCTCGTTGATGGTCCGCTCCCCCACCTGCAGGCGCGCGCGCGCCGTGTGGGTGATCTGGATGCCGGCGACGCCGTTCAGCGGCTGATCCTCGCCGACGGTGAGGCCGAGCTGGGCGGCGAGGTCCTCGGCGATCACCGACTGGTTGGCCCCGGTGTCGACCACGAACGGGAACGGTCCGGCCCCGTTCACCCGCACCGGCGCGGTCATCCGCTTGTAGATGTCGGAGATGGTCTTCAAATCCCGCGGCGGGACGTAGTCCTCGACGATCGGCGCGCGCAGGCGCGAGGCGCCGGGCGTGACGCTGACGATTTCAGCCTTGGCCGGAACCGCGGCGGCGGCGCCCACAGCCAGCACGGCGGCGGCGAAGCCTCTGCGGTCGAGTTCCGCGGCGGACATGGCGCTGGGCCCCAACTCAAGTCGGATTCGACTATACACCTTATTGGCGCGGCGCGGGTGTTCAGGCCGGAACGACGTCGAAGGCGATCGAGAGCCGCGGCTCTTCGCCGCCGAAAGGCACGGTCCCGTGCCACATATAGGACGGGAACAGCACCAGCCGCCCCGGCGCCGGCTGCACGAACCGCTCGGCCGTCAGGGCCGGCGAGGTGGCCAGGCCCGGCTGGCCGAATTTCAACCATCCCTCGTGGCCCCGCTCGACCGCCTTGGGCAGCGCGATGTAGCAGGCGGACGAGATCCATCCTTCGGGATGCAGGTGGTCGGTGTGGAAGCCGCCGGGCCTCAAGCGGACCGACCAGATTCCGCTCAACGCGTAGCCTGCCGCGCGGCGGCGGCGCAGGGGATCCTCGCCATCGCCCAGACCCCCGATGTAGCGGCGGATCGGCCCGTCGATCGCCTCGAAGAACGCCTGGATGGCCGGGTCGGTGGCGCGCGCCAGGCTCTGCTGCGTCTGCGATCCATGCCGCACGGACTGGCCGAGCGGATGGGTGCGGAAGGGGTGCAGACCAGCGAGCGCGATCTCCAGGTCGGCCAGGTAGGCGGTGAGGCCGGGCCACCCCGGCGGCGTATCGATCTCGCTCACGCCGACCATCGCCTCGTAGTCGCAGATCGCCCGGTAGCGCGGATCGCCCAGCAGCCGCCAGGCGGTGGTCTCAAGGGCGATGGCGAACTGGTTGAGCGGCGCGCGCTCGCGCATCCGCGCGGCCGACCGGGCCGCCTCGTCCGGCAGGCCCACCGCCAGCTGAGCCTGCGCCATCGCGCCGATCACGAACGGGTCGTCCGGCGAGAGGGCATAGGCCTGCTTGGCGTGGATCAATGCCGTCCGAGGCGCGATGGCGCAGGAAAGCTCGGCGGCTCTGGCCTGGATCACTGGATCGGCGTCCAGGTTGCGACCGCCGCTCAACAGGGCCTGATAGGCGCCGGCGCCGTCGCCCGCATATTCCAGCAGCCTGGCCTTCTTCAGCCTGAGCGGGACCACCTGTGGGAAGTCGCGCATGGCCTGATCCAGAGGCGCGCTGGCGGCGGCGAGGTCTTCGGTGCGCATCCAGAGGAGCTGGCTGAGCTCGCCCAGGGCGTCCGGATGAGCCGGCCGGCGGCGGATCACTTCCTCGAACGCACGCTCAGCGCCATCCAGATCGCCCAAGCCCTGCAGGGCCCTGGCCCGCACGATCCAGGTCTCGGCCGCATCCAGCCCCCGCTCGAACGCCTGGGACGCGGCGGCCTCACTCTCGGCGAACCGGTGCTCGTCGCCGAGGGTGGCGGCCAGGTTGTGCGCCGCCACGCCACTCTGAGGGAACGCTGCGGCGGCGCGCTCGTAGACCCCGATCGCCTCGTCGACCCGCCCCTGCGCCTTGAGCGCGACCGCATAGGCCGTGCGCGCCACCAGACCGCACGCGGGCTCTGCGATGAGCGGGGCCAGCGCCTCCACCGCCTCGTCCGCGCGCCCTGCATTGGTCAGCAGCCCGGCCAGGTCCGCGGCCGCGCCCTCGTCGCCGGGCGCCAACGCCATCACCCGGCGCAGGGCCGCGATGGTCTCGTCCGTTCGGCCCTGGAGGCTCAGCGCCACCACCATGAGGCGCCAGGCTTCCACCTGGTCACCCTCCAGCGCCACCAGCGCCCGCAGCGCGCTCTCCGCGTCGGCCGGCCGACGGGCTTGGATCAGCGTGCGCGCCTGTTCCAGCGTACTCATCACAGCTCGCCCTGACCGGACGGGGCGCCGTTGAAGCGGTCGATGGCGGCCATCAGCGTGGCGATCGCCGCGCGTTCAGCCGGCGAGATGCGCGGGCTCCAGACATCGAAGATCAGGATCGTCCGTGGACGGTCGCTATCGTTCCAGGCTTCGTGATTGATGGTGTCGTCGAACACCCAGGCCTCGCCCTCGCGCCAGGCGCGGGTCTCGCCGCCGACGCGGAAGCCGCAACCCTCCGGCACGATCAGCGGCAGGTGTGCGACCAGCCGGGTGTTGGCGACGCCCGTATGCGGAGGAATGTGCGTGCGCGGCTGCAGCACCGAGAACATCGAGGCGGGCGAGCGGTTCAGCACCTGCGGCTGCGGCGCGGTGGCCAGCGCCTGCATCGTGCGCGGACAGCGCCGCGCGTTCTCCGCCACCGGCTGGCCGTCGCGATGGAGGTGCAGTGCGCTCCAGCGGGGCGAACGGTTAAGCTCGGCCCATTGGTCCAGCGGCACGCCGTCCGGATAGTCGATGTAGGGAACCGTCAGGTCCCCGTCCTCCGCCATCGCCGCCAGGAACTCCTCGCGCATCGCCGCGGTGTGGGATTCGAGCCCCTCCAGCCAGTCGAACTCCTCCCGGTCGTAGAACTCGATGGCCGGCAGGCCCGGATAGTGGAAGGTCACCGGTTCCTGCTGGTAGATCTTGCGCTTGCCGGCGATCTGATCGCGGAACATGTCGACACGCCTGGCTTCCGAGGCGCTGCAAAGTCCGCGCGTTTCCTTCGCCTCATCGGCCAGCGCGGCCTGCAGCTCATCGAGGTAGCGGGCGTGCAGTCTCTGGCCGTGCTCCAGCGCCTTGCGGGTCGGCTCGTTGAGCGTTTCGGCGCGCGGCGTCTGGGTGAGGGCGATGCCGTAGGCCACCGCCGCGGCGCGCGCCTCGCCCGCCCGCTCCAGCAGCGAGGCTCGAAGCAGCAGCGCGACGAACAAGCGCGGCTCGAGCTTCAGCGCCGCCTCCACCGCGGTCATGGCGCCGGCCAGGTCGCCCAGGGCGCGGTTGCAGGCCGCCAGCGACATCCACAGACCAGGATCGCCCGGACCAATCGCCACAGCCTGGCTCAGCAGGTCGCGCGCGCGGCGCAGGTCCCCACCCTGGGCGGCGCGGTCGGCGGCGTCCTTCAGCGATTGCGCGCTGGCGAGACTGGCGTCGGTCACCGGCGAACTCCGACCGTCAGCCCGGGTCCGCCCCCACAGCGCCGAAGGGGCGATCGTGTATCCATTGGGACAGAACCCACTTTTCCCCCGCCGTGATCGTCAGCCCAGCATGCAGGCTCAGCGGCTCAGGCTTACCCGAAGGATCGACATGCGCGAAGTAGACGGCGTCGCCCTTGGCGCCTTTGCATCGGAAGCCGACCTTGGGAAACTCCAGCTCGCCGCCTTCGAAGCCGTCGTTGAGGTATAGCAGGAAGGTGACGATGCGGTCGCCAAGGTATCCGCCTTGCCGCCCATAGCCCTCATCGCCGTCGCCGCAGCGGTCGTAGTGCGGCTTGATCCGCTCGCCCAGCGCATAGTGGAAGATCCGCGGCGGCTCCATTGCGACGGTGGGCAGCTTGGTCAGCGCCGCGATCTTCTCGCGCACCAGCACCAGCACCAGATCGGTGTTCAGGATGTCGAACTGATAGTCGCTGCAGGTCCGGTGCGGATCGACCTGCTCGGTCTTGGTGGCGCCGTCGTACATCATCGCCGGCCGCATCCGCCCGCGCGCCCGCTCCACCAGCCAGTCGCAGATCAGCGCAGGGGCGAAGGTCTCGGCGACGCGCACCCGCGGCGTCTCGCAGACCGGCCGGCGGGGCGGCGGCGCGATCCAGGCGGCGATGTCGATGGTTTCGGACAGGCGCCGCCAGGTGTCCGGATTGTCGGCGTCGCGCTCGGAAATCGGCGGCTCGGAGGACAGGAGCTGGAGCTGAGCGCGCGCGCTCGCCGCGCCCAGCACGGCCGCCCGCCGCAGGTACTCCAGGCTGGCGGACCAGTTCTGCGACATCAGCGCGCCGGCCCCCGCCAGCGTCGCCATCACGCCAAGGGCGTCGGCGTCGTCCCGCTCGGCGGCGGCCGACAGGTGGGCCAGCCCCTCCAGCGGGGCATACGGCGCTTGGGCGCCGATCAGCAGCCGCGCGCCCAGTTCGGCCATCGCTCCGACGTCGCCCTCGTCGGCCCGGCGGCGGACCAGCTCCAGCGGATCGCCCGCCTGCGCCATCCGCCGCGCCAGCGCCGAACCAGCCGCTGCTCCGGCCGGGGGCGGAACGGTCGTTGCGACCTCAGACGAAGGCATAACCCACTGTTCCTACAACATTTTGCGCCGGATCGAGGCGTCGGACTCTCACGGCCGGGGCGGCGTCTGTCAAGCGCGCGCACCCGCGGCGATGCGGCTCAATCAGGCGGGTAGCCGAACCGCTCGACCCATGGCGCGAGCGTTTCCAGCACGGGCGCCAGCTCGGCGCGATAGCGCCGCCACTGCCCGGCGCCGTCAGTGAAAAGGCCCCGCGCGATCTGATCCGAACTGACGCTGGCGACATTGCCCTTTCGAGCCCGCTCGGCGAACTGGGCGAGTTCCGGGCGCCAATCCGCGCCGATGAAGGCGCACGCGGCCGAGGCCTCGGCCTCGAAATTCGCGACCAGGCGTTCGTAGACCAGTTGGTGTTCTTCGAGCGGCTGCTTCTCTCGCATGATCTGCCAAAATCGCATCGTCTGATCATAAAACGACGCCGCCCGCTTCAGATCGAGAAGCTCGTGGGTCGAGGCATTGAGGCGGAACATTCGGCGGAAGCAACTGAGTACAACGTCACGGGGGTCTCGGATGGCAAAGATGATCTTGGCGTCCGGGAAGAGTTTGTAGATGACGGCCAGATTGAATGTGTTGAACGGGTTCTTGTCGATGAAGATCTTGTCCCGGACGTCGACGCCGAAGCTTTTGACGCACGCCCAGTAATCGTCACGATAGACTTGGAGCTCGGCGTCACGGAGGGAAGCGAGCCGGGACATGGACTCCGCACTGCCCATGAAAGCGGTAACCGCCGCCTCAAGCGTGAAGCGTTCTTCAAGCGACACGACCTTGGGATGACCGGCCAGGACGCTCTCCATGAGAGTCGTCCCCGACCGTGGAAATCCCAGGAGAAACACGTGTTCGACATGCGCGCGCCGAGAGGTTGCGCGGGCGCGCGGGGGCGCCCACTCTCGAGCGTCGAGGCGCTGCGCCCAGGGAACAAGCCAGGCCATCATGTCGGCGACGGTCAACTGGCCCGGGGCCTCAAATCGGGCCGCCGCCTCGGCTCGAAACAGAGCGTTGCTCTTTGTATAGCTGGCGAACGCCTCACTCGGCCGGCCCAGGGCATGGAGCGCGTCGCCCAGCTGGTTGAGAGCGAGCGCGGTGTCATTGGCGCCAAGATCGGGTCTCGCCAACAAGTCCATCAGGCGGCGCTCTGCGAGATGCGGCTCGTCAAGTTCCACGCGGGCTAGCGCTAGGTGGGCGGTCGGTTGGTCCGGCTGCAAGACCAGGGCGCGGTCGGCGTATTCTCGCGCCGCTTGACGATCGCCCCGCCTGACGGCGAGCCAAGCCATATTGGCCCATGCCGGCGCATTCCGCGGGTCGAGCTCAGCCGCCCTCGCGAAGGCCTTGGCCGCCTTCGCGGTCTCGCCCAACCGGTCGAACGCCCATCCCGAATTGAACGACGCGGGGCCGAATTTCGGCTCGATCGCGATGGCCTGCTCGTAGCATTGAAGCGCTTCGCGGGGACGATCCATGCGCGACAGGCAAAGACCGCAGGCGTTCAGGATTGAGAAGTCCCGCGGGGCGAGGACATGGGCGCGCGTCAGGTCTTCAAGGGCCTGATCAAGACGACCGGCCTCTTCATGATCGAGGGCCCTCAGGTTGAGCAGCAGTGGATGTTCGTGGCCTGCGGCAAGGGCCTTCAGGGCGAGGTGTTTGGCGTTGTCCATGTCGCCGGATCGGACGGCCTGGAAGACAGGCTGCAGCCCCTCTGATTGGGCAGTCTCCGCAGGCGAACGGTCAGAGTCGGCCGTCATCGCGCACGGATCGGGCTAGGCTGGGTCATAGCCGAACTTCTTGATCCAGGGCTGCAGGAGCGGCAGCACCGGCTCGAGCGCGAAGGCATAGTTGCGCCACTGGTCGACGCCTTCGCTGTAGAGGCCGCGCGTCACTTGCGCGCTGCTGGGGGTTGCGCTCCGGCGGGCCGAGGGGGTGGCGGCGAAGTCGCGCATGCGTTCTGTCCAGGCGATTCCCAGAAAGTCGCACAGGCCGCTCGCCGTCGCTTCGAAATCTGAAACCAGGTCTTCATAGCGAAGTTGGAAAGCTTCCACCGGAAGCTTCTCCAAATAGACATCGCCGGCCGTCATCACCGCGTCGTAGAAGTTGGCGGCGCTCATGATCGAATTGAACTCGTACATGGCGATGTTCATATTGAAGCCGCGGCGGAAACAGCTGAGAACAACGTCTCTCGGGTCGCGAACGGCGAAGATGATTTTTGCGTCGGGAAAGACCTTCGATATCAACGGCAGGCGGAAAGTGCCAAACGGGTGTTTGTCGATGAACACCTTGCCGCTCGGTTCAACGCCGAATTCGCGGACGCGCTTCCAATAAGCCTGGCGATAGGGCGCCAGCAGTGCTGGAACGGCGCCGGCCAGCCGCCTGACGCCCCCGGGCTGGGTCAGAAACTCCTCCTCCGCGTCGATGAGTAGAGGCCGCTCTTCCAGCGAGACCACATCCGGGTGTGCTCCGAGCACCTGCTCCAACAGGGTCGTGCCCGAGCGGGGGAAGCCGACCAGGAAGGCGTGGCCACGTTCGCCGCTCTCGGTGGCGGTTCGCCCCGGCTTTTTCCACGCGTCTACCGGCGTCTCCAGGAACTCGGCCAGGATCTCGCGCGCGCCGTCGCTCGTGGCTCTCGTTCCGGGACTCCCGTAGAGGTGCGCGAACAACTCGCGCAACGCAGACTTTCCCTCGACGTAGGCCCGGAACGCGTCGCTGTATCGCCGCTCTCCATCCAGCGCATCGCCCAGCATCAGGTGAATGTCGGCGCGCGCCTGAGCCTTCAGCTGGGGAAGCTCCTTGAGGCGGCGCAAGCGCGCTTCGGCCGCGGCAAACTCACCTCGGCCGAGTTCGATACGCGCGAGGTTTGTCAGGGCGTCCGGTTGGTCCGGGTCGATGGCCAGCGCCCGCTCTGCGTACGAACCTGCCTCATCCCAATCGCGTCGGCGCACCGCCAGGCCCGACAGGCCCACCAGGGCGTCGACATGGTTCGGACTCAGCGCGACAGCGCGATCGAAGCCGGCCTGCGCCACATCCAGAGCGCCCAGGCGGTCGGCCGCCCAGCCGTAGGCGAAGTTCGTGTCAGGTGACTGGGGCGCCAGCTTGATCGCCACGCCCAGCACGCGCGCCGCCTCGCGTCGTCGTCCCAGGTCCAGAAGACAGAGGCCCACTTCGGTCATCAGCCGCGCATCGTTCGGGTCGAGGGCCAAGCCCAGCCCCAATTCGATGATCGCATCCTCGAACCGCCCTTCCTCTCTCAGCTTGATCGCGATGATGTGGTGCACAAGCGGGTGGGCCACGCCCTCCGACTTGGCCGCCTGGGCCATCTCGGTCGCGCGGGGCAGGTCGCTGGCCGCCGCCGCGGCGATCTCCTCCGCGCGGGCAGCGGAGCCGGCTTTCTTTGCGTTGGCCCCCGTCCCTTTCTTCGCCATTCGACGCGTCTTTCGCTGCTGCGTTCGCGGCCGTCGAAACGGCGCGACCAGAGGTAGCCACGGGGAGGGCGGCGCACAAGCGGGGTTCGACCCGGAAGCTGGCAAAGCCGATCGGCCGCCCCTCAAAAAAGCAACCGGGCCGGGCTGGAGCCCAGAGGGTCCAACCCGGCCCGGCGCCGGAACGATCGCCGTCCTGAACTGACCTAGAAGTCGGCGGTCAGGCCCAGGAAGAACACCCGGCCGAGCGGGTCGTACACTTGAGGATAGGTGTTGCCGTTGCCGAACGGCGGGGCGGAAATGCCGAAGCTGTTCGCATCGAGCAGCGGCGGGGTCACGTCGAAGACGTTGTTGATGCCCGCGCGCACGCCGAAGTGGTCGCGGACGCGCCAGTTCACTGCCAGATCGATGTAGCTGTAGTCCGGAATGTGGGCGTCGGTCTTGAGCGTGTCCTTGAACTTGCCGTCCTGCAGGTCGGGCTGGCTGGTGTTGAAGTCCAGCGCGGTGCCGCCGATGAAGCGCCAGTTGAGCGAGAAGGTTGCATTCCAGGGCGAATTCCAGCTGACCCGGAACTCATGGCGCCAATGCGGCGTCGGAATACCGCAGGTCACACCGAAGAGGCCCGCGCACTCATACTGGGTCTTGTCGGGCAGCACCGTCGTCAGGTGGTTGGTGTAGGTGCCGGTGAGGTTGAAGGCCACCGATCCCGCTCCATGCACGCCCATGTCCTCGAGGTTCAGGCGGTAGTAGGCATTGACGTCGACGCCGTCGGTCTTAAGCGCGCTGGCGTTGACCAGCCGCAGGTTGGCCACGCCGCCGCCACCGTCGCCGTAGACCGTGGTGAGGCCGCCGAAGACGGTATAGCCGCCGGCCGCGAACCGCTGGATCTGGGCGCAGTCGAAGGCGTTGTTGAGCACGCCGCAATTGGTCAGCAGCACTTCGCCCGGCAGGTTGATGATCGCCTTGGCGATGTTGATGTTCCAGTAGTCCACCGACAGGGAGAAGTTCTTGAAGAAGGTGGGCGTAAACACGAAGCCGAAGGAGTAGGTGTCGGCCTGCTCGGGAACCAGGTTCGGGTTGCCGCCGGAGAACGCGCCGCACTGGCTCGCAGGGCAATTGGCGATGCCGTGCCCGCCGTTCGACAGAGCGCCATAGAGCGGCCCGAGCGTGGTGCTACCGAGGACGTAGCCCCCGTTGGCGAGCTGCGCGGCGGTGATCCCGGGCAGAACGGTCTGGAAAGTGTTGGCGCACTGGGCGGCCGTAAGTGTCGGGTGCGCGCCGTGGCACGGGTCCCCACCGGCGAACAGGCCCTGCGACGTCGGTTGGAAGAGCTCTTCGACGTTCGGCGCCCGGACGGCTCGGTCGTAGGAGCCGCGCAAACGGAAGTCGGGAACAATCTGCCAGTCGAGGCCGAACTTGTAGGCGCTGGCGCCGCCGCCATGGCTGTAGTTCGCGTAACGGTAGCCGGTCTCGAAGGTCAGATCGTCGGCGAAGGCCATGCCCTGGACCAGCGGCGCCCGGATTTCAAAGAAGACGTCATTGTCGGACTGGTTGCCGCTGGTGTTCTTCAGCGCCCCGCCAAAGCCGGCTAGGTCGCCGCTGGCGATCGCCGCATCATAGAAGGTGGCCAAGCTCTCGGAGCGATACTCATAGCCCGCGGAGAAGCCGACGCCGTCCTTGGCCGCCGGCGACTTGAGGCCATAGCGGCCCAGGTCGGCGTTGGAGATGGTGGCGGTGACGATTTGCTCGGTGGTCGAGCCGCTGTTGATGGCAAGTCCAGTCAGATATTTGAGCGCGGCGGCGGTGACGCCCCCGGCGGACCAGAGATTGTAGGGAACGCATTGTTTGTCGGTTCCGCTGACGAACGCGGCGCATTGAGGCGTGCCGGTCGTCGGCAGGCCGGGCCGCGTATCGGTGATCACGTTTAGGGCGTTGAGAAGGTGCGTATATTGGAAATACCCGCCCTGGTTCTCGGTGAGCACCGTGCGGCCGTATTGCCCCATGACATCGTAGTTCCAGCCGTCTCCCAGATCGCCTTTGGCGCCGATCTGCATCCGGTAGTCCATGTGCTCGAAGTCGGCAGTCCGTGGAGCGCCTTCAACGTCCCGCCGACCGATCTCCGCCGAGGCGGTCTGGCCAACACCGTAGGGGCCGGGGCCGCAGAGCGTGTTGGCCTGGACGCTGGAGAGGAGCGGGTCCGCACAGGGAATAGTGAAAATGCGGTCGCCGAAGAACGTCCCGGACGGCGCAATAGCCGCGACCGAATGGTCATCCAAGAACATGAAGCTGGAATAGACGTCGAGCGCGTTGCTGAAGTTGTAGTGCGAGAACTCGCCGGCCGTGTAGCGCTCGTCCGGACGTTGGAAATAGTTGTACGGCGCGTAGTTGAACGCTTGGGCGTAACCATTTCCAATATTCTGCAGCAGGCCTCCGACCGGGGGGTTCAGGATGTCGAAGGTATTGTGCGCATTTGGCCCGGTGGTGGGAAAGAGACGGCCTGTGGCGGTGGTGCCGGAAGAGCCGCCGCAGTACTGCACGTAGTTCCCGCTGTTCGTGGCCAGGCTGCATTTCGAGTAGTCCCGCTGCGCCTGGTTCACAGCCTCGATGTGGGTGTAACCAAGGTAGAATTCGACGTTCCCCTTGTCGTCGGGCGCATTGATGCCGCCGGTGATGGTCACGGTCTGGCGAATGCCGTCCCAGGCGCCGCCTGGGAACGAGACCGGCGGAAGTGAATTCCCGGTTCCCAACGCCGCGCCATTGGCGCCTTGTGCGCTCGCGGTGCGGACCTGCTTGTTGCCGCCGTCATATTGGGCGATCGAGGTCTGCTCGTCGATCTGGATGCCCTCGAAGTGCTGCTTCATGATGAAGTTGACGACGCCGGCCACGGCGTCGGAGCCGTAGACCGCCGAAGCGCCCCCAGTCAGCACTTCCACCCGGTCTATCAGGGCGGGCGGAATGATGTTGATGTCGGCCGCGACTGCCCCGGAGGTCGGGTCGCCTGGCATCAGGCGCGTCCCGTTGACCAGCACGAGGGTGCGCTTGTTGCCGACGCCGCGCAGGTCGACGGTGGCCGTGCCGCTCGCGCCGTTGGACTCGTAACCGCCGAAGTCGGCGGCTGCCTGCGGCAGGTTGTTGATCAGATCCTCGATGTTGGAGGTGCCCTGGAGCTTGAGCTCCTGCTGGTTGACTGACGTGATCGGACTGACGCTGGTCAGGTTCGCCTGTGGAATGCGCGAACCGGTGACGATGATCTCGGCGGCGGCCGCGGTCGTGTCGGTCGCGGTTGCGGCCTGGGCCGCGGTTCCCGAGACGACCAAGGCCATCCCGGTGATCATGGATGACGCCAGCAGGCGCGCACGCATGGTGTTCATGTGCAAAGTGAATCCCTCCGAATCGCGGAAAGGCGGCGCAAAGCGCTGCCTCGCTTCAGGGCTTGAGTTGTCCCGGGCATAGCTCCCCCCGGTTGCCCGGCAGTTAGGGTCGGCCTAGCGAGAGGGTCAACGAGGATTACGGTCCCGTAACCTGTTCGTCGCCCACCTGTCGCATTCCGGTCACAGCTTGCGTGGCGGAAACGTCCGTGAGGCTAATTTATTCGCCAGTTGGGCGAACACCGGTATTTTTTTCGCAAGGCCCGGCATGGCCATGCGGGAGGTTGCGGAAGCGACGCAAAGGCCGCTTGTATGGCCGTCAGACAATTTGGGGGTGTGCGATGTCGGCGAAGATGACGGCCTCAAGAGGAGCGCTGGCGCTGGCCGCGTTGCTCGCGGCGCCAGGCGCGTTGGCCGATCAACCGGCGGCAATTCACGCGCCCGTGGTGCAAGCCGTGGCCGACTGCCGCAAGATCGACGACAGCGCCCAGCGCCTGGCCTGCTACGACAAGACGGTGGCGGCGATGGTCGACGCCGAGTCGAAGGGGGACCTGGTCAGCATCGATCGGGAGCAGCGGCGGGCCGCACGCCGGCAGGCCTTCGGCTTCACGCTGCCCTCGCTGTCGTTCCTGGAGCGGGGCGAAAAACCCGAAGAGCTGAACCGCGTCAGCGAGACCGTCGCCACCGCGTTCCAAGGCGCCGAGGGGCGGTGGGTGCTGCACATGCAGGACGGCGCGGTCTGGCGCCAGACCGACGACGCCGAGCTTTCCCGCTCGCCCCACGCCGGCTCGCAAGTCGTAATCATGAAGGGGCTGCTGGGCAGCTACATGATGGATATCGACGGCCAACCGGGCGTGAAGGCCCACCGCGACAACTGACGCTCGCTTACCGGTCCTTCGGGTCGATCGCGTCCCTGAGGCCATCGCCGATGAAGTTGAAGCACATCAGCGTCACCACCATGGTCATCGAGGGGAAGATCAACAGCCACGGCGCCAGCTCCATGTCCTGGGCGCCGTTGTTGATCAGGGTGCCGAGCGAGGCCATCGGCGGCTGCACGCCAAGGCCCAGGAACGAGAGGAAGCTCTCGGCCAGGATCACGCCCGGGATGGTCAGGGTGACATAGACCACCACCGGGCCCAGCAGGTTGGGGACGATGTGGCGGCGCACGATCGCCGCGCGCGTCAGGCCCGCGGCCCTGGCCGCCTCGATGAATTCCTTCTGTTTCAACGACAGCGTCTGGCCGCGGACGATCCGCGACATGGTCAGCCACTCCACCGCCCCGATGGCCAGGAAGATCAGGATGATGTTCGACCCGAACGTCACCATCAAGAGGATGACGAAGAAGATGTAGGGCAGGGAATAGAGCACATCGACGATGCGCATCATCACCTCGTCCACCGCGCCGCCGATGTAACCGGCGGTCGCGCCCCAGGCGACGCCGATGATCAGCGAGACGGCGGTCGCCACCACGCCGATGCCCAGCGAAACCTGCAGCCCTTTCAGCAGCCGGGCCAAGAGGTCGCGTCCCAGCGAATCGGAGCCCAGCAGATGGCCGTTGGTCAGCGGCGGCAGCCAGACGTCGCTCTTGTTGATCTGGTCGTACGGGAAGGGCGTCAGGTAGGGGCCGATCACGGCGGCCACCACCAGGATCGCCAGCACCGTCATCCCAGCCACCGCCGCGCGGTTGCGCAGCAGCCGACGGCGCGCGTCGTCCCACAGGCTGCGGCCCTTCACCGCCCGCTGCATCAGCGCGGCGGTCTCCGGCGACCCGGGGGCAAGCGAGATCTGGGTCATGCGAGGCGCACCCGGGGGTCGAGGATGGCGTAGAGCACGTCGGCGACCAGGTTGAGCGCGAGGATCAGGGCGGCGAAGAAGATCACCATGCCCATCACCACCGTGTAGTCGCGCTGCAGGGCGCTGACGACGAAGAACTTGCCAAGGCCCGGCAAGCCGAAGATCCGCTCCACCACCAGCGAGCCGGTGAGCAGGCCAGCGAAGGCCGGGCCCAGGTAGCTGACCAGCGGCAGGATGGCGGCCCGCAGGGCGTGCTTGGTGACGATCTTGAACTCCGGCAGGCCCTTGGCCCTGGCGGTGCGCACATAGTTGGAATGCAGCACCTCGATCATCCCCGCGCGCGTCAGGCGCGAGATGATGGCGATCTGGGGCAGGGCCAGCACCGCGATAGGCATCACCAGATTGGGCAAGGCGCCGCCATCCCACCCCGCCGTCGGCAGCCAGCCGAGCTTGGAGGCGAACAGCAGCACCAGCAGCGGCGCGGTGACGAAGCTGGGAATACAGACCCCCAGGATGGCGATGGCCATGGTGGTGTAGTCGGCTATCCCGTTCTGTCGCATCGCCGCCACGACCCCCAGGTTCACGCCCACGATGATGGCGATGACGAAAGCCGAGAGGCCGATGGTCAGGCTGACGCGATAGTTCTCGCCCAGGATCTGCAGCACGCTCTTGTCGCGGTATTTCAGCGACGGGCCGAAGTCGCCATGGAGCACCCCGCCGACGTAGTCGGCGTATTGAACGACCAGCGGCTTGTTGAAGCCGAACTTGGCCTCCACGTTCTTCTTGATCTCCGGCGGCAGCTTGCGGTCGAGGTCGAACGGGCTGCCAGGCGCCGCGCGCATCATGAAGAAGGCGACGGTGACGACGACGAAAAGGGTGGGGATCGCCACGATCAGGCGGCGGAGGAGGAAGCGCAGCATCGCTTGTGAAACTTTCACCCACCCCCGATGATGTCAACGCAGGCTTCTCTCCAAAGATCAGCGCGAAGGCCCCATGACCCAGTTTCGCAAGGTGACCGACCAGCTTTCGGTCAGTCCGCAGATCACCCCGGACGAGGCGCGCGCCGCCGCCGGCCAGGGCTTTGGCCTGATCATCAACAACCGGCCGGACGGCGAGGCGCCGGACCAGCCGGCCGGCGCGGCGGTGGAAGCGGCCGCCAGGGCCGCCGGCGCCGACTACCTCTTCATCCCGGTGATGGGCCGCCCGACTCCCGATCAGGCCAGGGCCCAGGCCGAGGCGGTGGCGGGCGCCAAGGGGCCGGTGCTGGCCTACTGCCGCTCGGGCACCCGCTCGATCACCACTTGGGCGCTCGGCGAGGCGGCCGCTGGCGCCAGGAGCCGCGAGGAGCTGGTTCGCCTGGCCGCCGGCGCGGGCTACGACCTTTCCCCCGTGCTGGGCGGCTGACCATGATCCCCTTCGTCAAGGACATCACCTTCGAATACGGCAAGGTCGACCAGGTCTCGCCGATGATCCGGCGGGTGATCGCCAACAATCCGGGGCCCTTCACCTTCACCGGCACCGGGACCTACATCATCGGCAAGGGCGAGGGCGTGGCGGTGATCGACCCTGGCCCGGACATGCCCGACCACCTGCAGGCGATCCTGGACGCGGTCGCCGGCGAGCGGGTCAGCCACATCCTGATCACCCACCATCACCTGGACCACTCGCCGCTCGCCCGGCCGCTGGCCGCCGCCACCGGCGCGGTGATCTACGGCTGCGCGGTGAAATCGCCGGTGGTGGAGGACCAGGTGAAGCTGGAAGCCGGCTACGACCGCTTCACGCCGGACGTCTCGGTCTGCGGCGGCGCCACCATCACCGGCCACGGCTGGACGTTCGAGGCGATCGCCACCCCCGGCCACACCTCCAACCATATCTGCTACGGCCTCATCGAAGAGAACGCCTGCTTCACCGGCGACCACATCATGGGCTGGTCGACGACGGTGGTGACCCCGCCGGACGGCAACATGGGCGACTACCTGGCCAGTCTGGAGACGATCAAGGCCCGCAACTTCAAGACCCTGTGGCCGACCCACGGCTCGCCGGTCACCGACGTCACCCCGTTCATCGAGGCCTACATCGACCATCGCCGCGATCGCGAGCGCCAGATTCTGGCCCAATTGGCCGCCGGCGAGACCAGGATCCGCGAGATGGTGCCCAAGATGTACGTCGGCGTCGACCAGCGCCTCTATCCGGCCGCCGCCCACTCGGTGCTGGCCCACGTGATCGAACTGGTCCGCTCCGGCCAGGTGGCGACCCAGGGCGCGCCGGGGCTGGAGAGCGACTATCGGCTGACCTAGCGGATGGATTCCAACAGTCCGTCGAATGTCCGACTCCAATCCGGGCCCGGACCGCCGGAAGCGACCTTGAGCGGAAGTTCGGCGGGCCTGCCTTTGGGCTAGCTAATCCGCAGGTTCGACTTTTGTCGGCTTGGGTTGGCAAAGTGCACGGCGACCGCCGCCGCCACATCGAGCGGTCCGCTTTGATCTGGGCCGAAATGATCGAGCTTCGGGAACATCCGAAGCTCGACCGATGGGATCACGGCGGACAATCGCCCCATCGCCAGCCCGACCCAGTCCTGGTCCGACTTGTCGCCGGCCATGAGCAAGACCTCCGCCGTTATCGATCCATACAAAGGGTAGGACCCGTCCAACCCGGCGATGACGCGATGTTCGGGCAAGGTGGTTGGAAGGAGTTCGAGCAATTTCCCAAGCCGCCCTCGTTCGACGACCAATGGCAGCAGCAGCTTCATGAGCCAGATCGGCATTGAACGGGCGCGTTTGGGGCCTGCGCCGATAGAGAAGATCGCGAACGCTTCGAGTCGATTTCCCTCCCTTAGGCTACGTTCGCAGGAGTCTATCCAGCCATTGGCGATAGACCCGGCAATGGAGACGCCCGGTTCGTAGACGGCGACCTTTGAGACAGAACTGTCGCGCCGCGCCGCCTCAAGAGCCACCAGGCCGCCGTAGCTGTGGCCGAAGAGCAGGACGGAGCCTGTCTCCGCCATCAAAGCGGCGACGTCCTCACACTCACTGTCCATCCCGTAGTCATCACCTTGAGGTCCGCTCAGCCCGCGGCCCCGGCGCTCGATCGTATGCACGGTGTGGGTTCGACCAAGCGCTTCGGCGAAATCAAAGTAGTCCGCCGCGGTTGAAAGCGCGCCCGGGATAGCGATCACGCCTGGTCCGCGGCCGGTCGTGAAATAGCTGATGCTCGCGCCGTCGGTTGACCGAACCACACGTGGCGAGCGCGTGGAGTCGTCAGCGGTCCGGATTTCCTCGTCCACGATCCAGCTCCAAACCACCAACGCAAGCGTCGTCAGAAAATGATACAACTGTCTGAGACGTTTGTGCAAGACAAACGTGCCTTTGTCTTGTTAAGCTTTCGTCATGGGAAATCGCGATGCGCTTATTGCCGGCGCCAAGGCTTGTCTGCGGCAGAAGGGCTTCGCCCGCACGACCGCTCGCGACATCGCCGCCGCGTCAGGGGTCAGCCTCGCGGCGATCGGCTATCACTTCGGGTCGAAGGAACGGTTGCTCACGCAGGCCTTGGTCGAGGCGACCGGCGAGTGGGTCGATGATCTTGGCCGGGCGCTGGCCGAAGATTTCGACCCAAAGCGCGCGCCGATTGAGCGGTTCGAGGCGACCTGGGCCCGCCTGCTTGAACAGTTCGGCCGCCACCGACAACTATGGGCCGCCAATTTCGAGATATCCCCATACATCGAGACAATGCCCGAGGTCCGTGAGGTCATGGCCACGGCTCAACAGGAGGCGCGGCTGGGCCTGGCCGACCTGTTCCTCGGCATCGATGGTCGAGCGGATCGGAAGTCTGCGCAGGACACGGGCGCGTTCTATTACGCTCTGTTGGCGGGTGTGATGATCCAATGGCTAGTCGATCCTGATCACGCGCCCTCGGCGGCGGACCTGACAAATGGCCTTCGGATCGTGGTCGGCGGGCAGCACTCGATCCCTTCACCGAAGGCCGAACGAGGGGTGGCTGCCAGGAAAGGACCACCAAGGGGCCAACCACCCTAGTTGAAGGACGGCAAGTCGGCGCTCTTCCGGTGGCCGCAATCCACCCGAGTCCGACTTTTCCAATGCCCGCCCGTCAGACAGGAGCCTCGCCGCTAGCCCGGGCTGCCCGGGCTGGCGCACTCGGGGTGGTTGATCAGGTTCGTGCCGACCCGGATGGTCGTCGGCCGGAGGGCGGCGAACGCCTTGGCCGCCACGTCGTTCAGCCCCTCGCCGCAGTTGTGCTGCGGGCCCTCGACGTAGGCCTCGCCGAACTTGGCCTTCAGCGCCCCGCCCCAGGCTTCGTAGGCGTTCAGCGTCGGATCGTCGGCGATGCTCACCTGGGCGATCAGGTCATGGAAGTCGTCCGCGTGGCTGCCTTGGTACTCCAGCGAGACCACCGGGTCGGCGGCGTTGCCGCAGCTTTCCAGGCAATCGGCGGTGAAGGCGCCGCCGATGCTGGCCGTGAGCCCGCCGAAGCTGGGGACGCTGGGGATCGCCGGACGTAGCCGCCGGCGAAATACTGGGCGATGTTGAAGCTGCAGCGGTCGCTGTAGCCTTCGATGCCGAGGTTCTCGATGACGCCCTTTTCCGCGCCCACGATCACCGTGCAGCCGTCCACCTTGTAGACATTGACCGCGCCCTCGGTCTTGAACGCCGGACCGGTGATGGTTTCCAGGTATTTCAGGTTCGCGCCCAGCATGTCCTGCGTGAAAATCTTCGGCAGGGTGGTCGCCGGCGAGGTATCGACGGCGGGCGTCGCGGACGCGGCGTTGGCGGCGAGGTTGGCGGCGTTCGACGCCGCCGGGCCCTTCGAGCAGGCGGCCAGGGCGAGCAGGACCGCCAGCAACAGAACGCGTCTCATCTGGCTCCTCCAGGTCGTCCCTCCGGCCCCCGCTACTGCGCCATCGCCGCCTTGGCGGTCGGCAGCACGTAGTCGGCGAAGGACTGGCGGATCAGCTTCTTGTCGATCTTGCCGGTGGCGCCCAGCGGGATCTCTTCGACGAAGACCACGTCGTCGGGCATCCACCACTTGGCGATCTTGCCCTCGAGATAGCTCAGGAATTCGTCCTTGCTGGCGCTCTCGCCCTCCTTGAGCTTGACCAGCAGCAGCGGCCGCTCGTCCCACTTGGGGTGGTGGACGCCGATGACCGCGGCGATCACCGCCTTGGGATGGCCCGCCGCCAGGTTTTCGATCTCGATGGTGGAGATCCACTCGCCGCCGGACTTGATCACGTCCTTGGCCCGGTCGGTGATCTGCATGTAGCCAAGCGGGTCGATGGTGGCGACATCGCCGGTGTCGAAGAAGTTCTCCTCGTCGAGGATATCGCCGCCCTCGCCCTTGAAATATTCGCCGACGATGAAGGCGCCCTTGATCTTCAGCCGGCCGAAGGTCTTGCCGTCGTGCGGCAGACGCTGGCCCGCATCGTCGGTGAGCTTCAGCTCGACGCCGGCCGGCGGGCGGCCCTGCTTGAGCTTGTACTGCATCTGCTCATCGTACGGCATGGCGGCGACCTCGGGCGTCGGCACCGAGAGAGTGCCGAGAGGCGAGGTCTCGGTCATCCCCCAGGCGTGGACCACCTCGACATCGTATTCGTCGTGGAAGGCGCGGACGATCGCCTCGGGCACCGCCGAGCCGCCGATCACCACCCGGCGCAGGGTGGTCAGCTTGCCGCCGGTGGCGCGCAGGTGCTGCAGCAGCATCTGCCAGACCGTCGGCACTGCGGCGGAGAAGGTGACGCCCTCGCTCTCGATCAGTTCGTGTACGGACGGTCCGTCCAGCTTCTGCCCGGGCAGCACCATCTTGCAGCCCACCGCCGGGCACGAGAACGTCAGTCCCCAGGCGTTGGCGTGGAACATCGGCACCACCGGCAGCACCACGTCGCGCCCGGATAGTCCCATCACGTCGTGCTGCAGCGTCACCAGCGTGTGCAGGAAGTTGGTGCGGTGCGAGTAGAGCACGCCCTTGGGATTGCCGGTGGTGCCGGAGGTGTAGCAGAGGCCGGCGGCCATGTGCTCGTCGAACCCGCCCCAGGCGCAGTCGGCGCTGTTCTCCTCGATCAGCCGCTCGTAGCAGAGCGCGCCGTCCAGGCTGACCTCACCCATATGCCCCTCGTCGGTCATCACGATCACCGTCTTCACCGTCGGCATCTTGGCCCGGTGCTCGATCAGGGTCGGCAGGAAGGTGAGGTCGGTGAAGAGGACCTTATCCTCGGCGTGGCCGATGATGTAGCAGAGCTGCTCGGGGAAAAGCCGCGGGTTCAGCGTGTGGCAGACCGCGCCGATCCCCATGATCGCGAACCAGGCCTCCATGTGCCTGCCTGAATTCCAGGCCAGCGTCGCCACCCGGTCGCCGGTCTCGACGCCCAGGCCCTTCAGGGCGTTGGAGAGCCGCTTGGCCCGCTGATGGATCTCGCCGTAGGTGGTGCGCACGATCGGTCCTTCGATCGAGCGGCTGACGATCTCGCGCGCGCCATGCCAGGTGGCGGCGTGATCGATGATCTTGTCCAGGGTCAGCGGCCAGTCCTGCATCAACCCGCGCATCGCTTCTCCTCATTGAATAATGACGCCTTTCCCCGACCATGACCGCCCGGGGCGCCGGGCGTCAATGTTCGCTGGGGGAGACATCAAGGTTTAACGCGGAGGACGCAGAGGAGACGCGGAGCGCGCAGAGAAGATTGGCGGGCGAGGCGAAGCGCCTCGCGAGGAGTCCCAGACCTCCGCGACCTCCGCGAATCCTCTGCGTCCTCCGCGGTAAAGCCTTCAGGCCGCGACGGCGAACGTCGGCCAGCGTTCGACGATCGCCTCGCCGTCGTAGACCGCCAGGTCGCCGAACTGCAGGAAGACGCCCTCGCTCTCGGTGGGGCGCAGGAAGACGAAGTCGTCCTGGCCGAGCTCCACCTTGGCCGAACCCGCCAGCATCGCCCGCCCGCCATAGATGGCGCTGAACCTCAGGCCCGGCGGTGAGACCGGCCTTGCGTCGCCATAGCCGCCATAGAGGAAGAAACCTCGGCGGTTGTTGGGGTCGAGCGCGCCGAACGCCTCGGTGAGCGCCTCGCGGCCCGGATAGAGCGCCGGGTCCATCACCTTCAGCACCGGCTGGGCGATGAATGCGGCCGGCTGGATGTTGCTGAGCGTCGGCAGATCGAAGTGGGTCGGCTTGACGAAGGCCGAGCCCACCGCGACCTCGTTGGCGTTCGGGTCGGCCAAGTGCAGGGCATAGGTCGGGCTGCCGGCGGTGTTGAAGGTGAGCCCCGAGACGTCGCCGCCCAGCGCCGCAGCCATCGCCGCCTTCGCCGCACCGTAGCGGGCGAAGACGCGGGCGACTTCCTCTGCGGGCGAGGGGAAGCCTGGGGCCTGGGCGTCGTAGCCCATCAGGCCGGAGATCTTGAGGAGCGGCTCGGCGCGGGCGAGCTCCACCACCGCCGCCACCGCCGCCGCGTCCGCCAGGCCCCCACGGTGCAGGCCGACGTCGATCTCCAGGTTGATCCGCATCGGCGCGGCGTGCGCACGGGCGATAGCGGCGTACTGCGCCAGCCGCGCGGGGCTGTCGACCAGCCATTGGGGACTGGCGGCGGCGCGCGCGTCGCCAACGTGGCGGCGCACGAAGGCCTCGACTTGCGCGGCCGGCAGGGGGCGGCCCAGCAGCACGTCCGCGGCCGGCCGGAAACCGGTCATCTCCTCGAGCATGACGCCGTTGAAGACCATCAGCCGCTCGGTCCCGGCGCCGGTCAGCACGGCTTCCAGCAGGCCCGGCGCCTGCAGCGACTTGGCGACCACGCGCAGGGCGAGGCCCGTGGGGGCGAGAGATTCGCGCACCACGGCGATGTTGGCTTCCAGCCGCCGGCGGTCGATCACCAGGGTCGGCTCGGCGATCCCCGCGCGCTTCAGCGCCGCCTGCAGGCCGGCGAAATAGGGCGCGTGCCCGCCGGCGCCCCGATCCGGCTCGCGCAAGCCGGGGAGGACGCCGGCGAGCGCCGCGGCGGCGCGCAACATCAGCGGATTGCGCGGCAGGCGCTTCATGACGCGGTCTCTCCGACGAGGTCGTCGGCGGTCGCGTTCAGGTCGGCGACGTCGGCGAAGCGCCAGTCGATCGGCCCAGGATCGCGGTCCAGCTGTTCGGCCAGCACCCGCGCGTCGGCGTCCGACGCGTCGCCGGTGCGTGCGGCCAGCCGCGCGCGCAGCAGCTCGGGCGAGCCCTGGAGCCAGACGCCCTCGAAGGGCGCGCCCAGCTCGTCCGCCAGGGCCTCAGCGCCGCGCCGCTCCTCCGCTCGCAGGAAGACCGCGTCCAGCACGGTGGAGCGCCCGGCGGCCAGCGTCCGCCGCGCGATCGCCTGCATCTCGCCATAGACCCGCTCGCCCATGGCCGCGTCGTAGGCCTCGGGCGGCAGCCGGTCGAGGGGTCCGACGCCCGCCAGGCGCTTGCGGATCTCGTCGGTGCGCAGGATCACGGCGCCCGGCGCGGCGCTGAGGCGCGGCGCGGCCAGCCGCGCCCGGGGCGTCTTGCCCGTCCCCGAGACCCCGCCGATGGCGATCAGGCGCGCCGGCGGCGGGGCGAGGTGCTGCTCGGCCGCCGCCAGATAGGCCCGGGCCTCAGCGTCCTCGCCCTGGTTGGCGGTGACGTGGGCGCGGACCGAGGCGCGCGCCGAGAGCATCAGCGGCAGGGCGGCCAATCCTTCCCAGAGCGAGGCCGGAAAGCTGCGCGCCGCTTCGTCCAGGTAGGCGTTGAAGGCGCGGTTCGCCGCGTCCGCGCGGCCGCGGAACGAGAGGTCCATGATGAGGAACGCCACGTCGTAGAGGACGTCGATCTCCGAGAGGAGGTCGTTGAACTCGATGCAGTCGAAGAGCCGCGGCTGGCCCCCCTCCAGCAGGATGTTGCCCAGATGCAGATCGCCGTGGCAACGCCGCGCGAACCCCTCGGCCCGCCGCGCTTCCAAGAGCGGCGTCGCCTGCGCTAGGGCCGCGTCTGTGGCGGCGACCACGCGCGCCACGGCGTCCGCGCCCAGCCGGTCCTTCAACGCCATCAGATGCTCGGCGTTGGTGCGGATCGTGTAGCCGAGCGCCTTGACGCCGCCGCCCTGCGGCCGAACGTCCGCCGCCGCGTGGAACCGCGCGATGGTCCGCCCCAGCGCCTCCGCCAGCGTCCCGTCCACCCGGTCCGGACACTCCGAGAGCACGGCGGCCGGATCGAACCGCCGCATCTCCAGCGCGTAGTCGACGATCTCGCCTGGTCCGTCGAAGGCATACTCCGCGCCCGTTCGGGTGATGCTCCGCAGGCCGCGATAGATGTCCGGCGCCGTCGCCCGATTGAACGCCAGCTCCCGCTCCAGCGCCCAGCGGCGCTTCGCCAGGGTGGTGAAATCGAGAAACCCGAAATCCACCGGCTTCTTCACCTTCAGCGCCCGGTCCTTCAGCAGGAACACCCGCGCGCAGGAGGTCTCGATCTCCTGGTCCGCCTGGCCGCGCAGCCAGGCGAACACGTCGGGCGGCGCTGTCAAGGATAGAGCCGCCGCGTCCGCCATCCTTCGCCGGCGCGTTCGAACACCAGCCGCTCGTGCAGGCGGAACGGGCGGTCGCGCCAGAACTCGATCGTCTGCGGCTTCACCCGATAGCCGGACCAGTGCGGCGGACGCGTCACCTTGCCGAGCCCGAACTTGAAGCCCACCTCGGCGATGCGTTTTTCCAGGGCGTGGCGGCTAGGAAGTTCGCGCGACTGCTCCGAAGCCCAGGCGCCGATCTGCGCGGGCCGCGCTCTGGTGGCGAAATAGGTGTCGGCCTCGGCGGCGCTGACCGGCTCGACGGTCCCGCGCACCCGCACCGCGCGGCGCAGGGACTTCCAGTGGAACATCAGCGCGGCCTTCGGATTGGCGGCGAGCTCGCGGCCCTTGGCGCTCTCTGTGTTGGTGAAGAAGGTGAAGCCGGACGCGTCGACGCCTTTCAGCAGCACCATCCGCGCGTCGGGCATCCCGTCTTCGTCGACCGTGGCCAGGGTCATGGCGTTGGCGTCGTTGGGCTCGGCCTTCAGCGCCGCCTCCAGCCACTGCGCGAACAGCGCGATC
>JBIOEF010000010.1:0-56739 GCA_044445785.1 Caulobacterales bacterium | reverse complement strand
GGGTGGGGGTGCGGCCGCGCGGTTCACGCGAAGGGCGCGCCTTGGCGCCGGCGGCCCTCACTTCGGCGACGATCCGCGCCGCCACTGATTCGGCGTCCTGGAAGATCTCGCGATCTCGCACTCGGATGACCCGGTAGCCCTGGCTCACGAGCCACTGATCCCGCTCAGCGTCCCGCAGCTGGGCGGCTTCGTCGTCGTGCCACGGACTGTCGACTTCGATCACGAGGCGCGCGCCATGATGAGCGAAGTCGGCGACGTATCGGCCAAGGGGAGTCTGGCGGCGGATGCGAAGCTTCAGCTTGCGAAGCTCGTCCCAGAGATGTTTCTCGGCGAGGGTCATCTCTCGCCGCAGCCGCCGGGCGCGTTTCACGACTCCTGGCGAGTGGTCCTCGTGCTCGAATGCGCCCTTCCCCCTGAGATGGACGCGCGCGCGTGTCGAGTTGAAGGTCGGCTCCGGCGCCAAACGAGCATTTCCGGCGACGTCCGGGGCCACACCTCCCACCCTGCCCTCCCCCCATCGAGGGGGGAGGTTTGTGGGTTCTGGGGCTTCGCCTTGGTCCGGACGCCCGTCCTTGGATCGCAGCGCCGTCACGCCGCGTTCTCCCCGCCCCGCGCGACCCAGGCCTCGGCGCAGGCTTTGCAGAGTTCGCGGATGCGGCCGATGTAGCTCTGGCGTTCGGCGACGGCGATGGCGCCGCGCGCGTCCATCAGATTGAAGAGGTGCGAGGCCTTCAGCACGTGGTCGTAGGCCGGCAGCACCAGCGGCTGGCCCTGCCGGCCGCGCTCACCCAGCAGCCGCGGGACCTCGCGCTCCATGTCCTCGAACTGGCGCTTGAGCAACGCGACGTCGGCCGCCTCCAGCTCATAGGCTGAGAACTCCCGTTCGTTTTCCAGGAAGACGTCGCCATAGGTCATGAAATCCGGGCTTTGCGGGTCGTTGTAGGCGAGGTCGTAGACGCTCTCGCAGCCCTGAACGTAGAGCGCCAGTCGCTCCAGCCCATAGGTGAGCTCGCCCGCCACCGGGAAGACGTCCAGGCCCCCGACCTGCTGGAAGTAGGTGTACTGGGTCACCTCCATGCCGTCGCACCAGACCTCCCAGCCAAGGCCCCAGGCGCCGACGGTGGGGTTTTCCCAGTCGTCCTCGACGAAGCGGATGTCGTGCAGCTTCGGATCGATCCCCACCGCCTCCAGCGAGCCGAGATAGAGCGCCTGCATGTCGGCCGGGTTGGGCTTCAGGATCACCTGGTACTGATGGTGCTGGTGCAGGCGGTTGGGATTTTCGCCATAGCGCGCGTCGGCCGGCCGGCGCGAGGGCTGCACATAGGCCGCGCGCCAGGACTGGGGGCCCAGCGCCCGCAGCACCGTCGCCGGATGCAGGGTGCCGGCGCCGATCTCCACGTCGTAGGGCTGCAGGATCACGCACCCCTGCCGGCCCCAATAGTCATGGAGCGCAAGGATCAGGCCTTGGAAAGACAAGGGCGGGGCGGCGGGCATTTTGGGCTTGAGGTTGCGGCGCGAAAAAAGGTCGGCGGACCTATAGGGCCCGCCGACCTTGCCTTCAAGCTAGCCCCCCGGCGGCTGCGATCAGTTGCCGGCCGGTTGCGTGCGCTTGCCGGCGCGCGAGAGCGGGGCGCCGTACCTGGCGCGATTGTCCGGGGTGTCGGGCCGGCTGGCCGGCGGCCGCAGACGCCGCCCTGCCAAAGGCGTTCCGAGCGGCGACTAGCCGCCCGAGGGCGTCGCGGCGGCCGGCGCGGAGGCCGAAGGCGCGGACGGCGCCAGCGTGGCGGCGAACGGGCTGTCGGAGGGGACCAGCACCTTGTCGATCGCGTGCAGGACGCCGCCGTTGGAGGTGCGCACGTCGGCCTGGACGATGTCGGCGTTGTTGACCATCAGCCAGTTGGGATTGCTGCCGTCGAGGGTGACGGCGGACTTCTCGGCGGTGGTCGCCGGGCCCTTGTGACCCTTGATCTGACTCGAATCCACCGGCGCGGCGATCAGGTGGTAGGCCAGGATCTGCTGCAGCTGATTGGCGTTGTCCGGCAGCATCAGCTTGGTCAGCTGGTCCGGCGGCAGGGCCTTGAAGGCGTCGTCGGTGGGCGCGAACAGGGTGAGGTTCGGGTTGCCCTTCAGCACCGCCTTGAGGCCGGCTGAATCCAACGCCTTCACCAGGATGGTGAACTGGCCGGAGGCCTTGGCGGTCTCATAGAGGTCAGCGCCTCCGGCGATATGCGGGATGCTGGGCGGGGCCGGCGTGGCGGCCGGGGCTGGCGCGGCGGCGGACGCGGTGTCGGCCGCAGGGGCGGCTGGCGCTTCGCCGGCGGCAAAGGCGATGGCGGGCAAGGCGATCAACGCCGCCGCGGCTGCGGTGGTGAGAAGGCGGTTCAGGTTCATCGGTTTCCTCGGCTAGGGGAGCCCCCCGGGCATCCCTCACGCGACCCTTTATTGAGCCACCCCGCCCCTCGTCAATCGTCCACAACCTGCGTCACCTTGGCGTGACCCCAAAGCGCCGGCGCCGAGCGGCCGGCTGACGGTCGTGTGTCGATCGGGCTTGTGGGCTGTCCGACTTTCTCCCCACCCCAGGACTTCGCTCGAGCGGCGCCTAAATCTTGGGCGCCCGGCCACGTCCGTGCCCACCGATAGGGCGGTTTTGCCCCTTTCTTGCCCAAACCTTACCAAGCTAGCCCGCATTCCGGGCGCCCGCCGATAGCGTCCGGCCGTCGGTGCGTGGGGGCGTCGTTCGATCGGCGCCGCCCCGTAGCCGAGTGGGGATAACTTTTTCAAGAAGGCGCGCGCGCCGGCATTGAGGTCGGACGGGCGGGAGCGAGGCGGATGAAACTCATCATAGCAGTCGTCAAACCATTCAAGCTCGACGAGGTCCGCGAAGCCCTGGTGGCGGCGGGCGTCGAGGGCCTGACGGTCTCGGAAGTCAAAGGCTACGGCCGGCAGAAGGGACATACCGAAATCTATCGTGGGGCGGAGTACCAAGTGACCTTCGTGCCCAAGGTGAAGCTGGAAGCGGTCGTCGACGACGCCGGGGCCGCCAAGGCGGTCGAGGCGATCAAGGCGGCGGCCGGCACCGGCAAGATCGGCGACGGGAAGATCTTTGTCTTGAACGTCGAAGAAGCAGTGCGGATCCGGACCGGCGAGACCGGCTCGGCCGCGCTCTAATGGTCATCGGGACAAGGGGATAGTTCGATGAAACTACCAGGTATTCAACGATTGGCGGGACTGGCCCTCGTAGCCATGATCCTCGGCGCGCCGGTGGCCGTCTTCGCCCAGAACGCCGCGGCGCCCAGCAATGCGCCCGCGGCCTCCAGCAACGCGGCGGCGTCCAACGCCGCCTCCAACTCGGCCAGCAACGCCGCTGCGCCGGCGGCCGCTGCGGCGCCGGCGCCGGGCACTTGCGCGGCGCTCAACAACTGCGCCTCGCAGACCTATCCGAAGGACTCGGTGAACTCCGGCGACACCGCCTGGATGCTGACCTCCTCGGTGCTGGTCCTGATGATGACCATTCCCGGGCTGGCGCTTTTCTACGCGGGCATGGTGCGCAAGAAGAACATCCTGGACACCCTCGCCCAGAGCTTCGGCGCCACCTGCGTGATCACCGTCCTTTGGATGATCATCGGCTACTCGATCGCCTTCACCGGTCACAATCCGTACATAGGCGACTTCAAGTACATCCTGCTGGCGCCCCTCAACGGGGACATAAACATCGCCAACACGGACCTGGCGCCGACGATTCCAGAGACCGTGTACATGTTCTTCCAGATGACCTTCGCGATCATCACCCCGGCGCTGATCGCCGGCGCGGTGGCCGACCGGATGAAGTACTCGGCGTTCCTCTGGTTCATGGGCCTGTGGTTGATCTTCGTCTATTGCCCGGTGGCTCACTGGGTCTGGTCCGCCAAGGGCTGGCTCGGCATGGGCGGCCTCGGCGCCCTGGACTACGCCGGCGGCACGGTGGTGCACCTGAACGCGGGCACGGCCGGCCTCGTCGCCGCCCTCATGCTGGGCAAGCGCAAGGGTCTGGGCACCGAGAACTTCGCGCCGTTCAACCCGGCGTACGCGGTCATCGGCGCGTCGCTCTTGTGGGTGGGCTGGTTCGGGTTCAACGCCGGTTCGGCGGTGGAATCCCATGACGGCCAGGCCGGCATGGCCGCGGCGGCGACCCAGATCGCCACGGCGGCGGCGGCTCTGGGCTGGATGGCGATGGAGTGGATCATCGCCAAGAAGCCCACGGTCATCGGCATGGCCTCCGGCGCTGTCGCGGGTCTGGTGGCGATCACCCCGGCTTCGGGCTTCGTCAATCCGACCGGCGCGCTCTGGATCGGCGTCGCCGCTGGCGTCGTCTGCTACCTGGCGGCGGTGCACATGAAGAAGATGCTGGGCTTCTACGACGACGCCCTGGACTGCTTCGGGGTGCATGGCGTCGGCGGGGCTTTGGGCGCGTTGATGACCGGCATGTTCGCTTCCAAGGCGATCAACGCCTCCATCCCGTCCAAGGGCGGCTGGCTGATCGACGGCAACTTCGATCAGATGCGCCTGCAGGCGATCGACGTGCTCTCGGTGTTCGTGTTCTGCGGCGTCGGCACCTTCATCATCCTGGCGATCCTCAAGTACACCATGGGCATCCGCGTCAGCGAAGACGTGGAGGTCGAAGGCCTGGACATCAACCTGCACGGCGAAGTGGTGCAGGGCTGATCCCAGCCAGCTAAGTTCCAAGCGTAAGCGAGCGGGGGTCCAACGGGCCCCCGCTCTGCTTTTTTTAAGGCTTGAGTCCGCCCGGGCGATGGGAGAAACGGGACCGCCTCGCCACGGCGAGGGCCCCGCCCGCGACCCTTGCCGGCGCCAATCATCGGACCCGCCATTGACCAAGACCCCCGGCCTCAGACTGCTCTACGCCCTCGCCGCCGCGCTCGTCTGGGGCGCCGCCTGCGGTCTGATCCACGGCCCGTTCTGGGGCGTGGTCGTAGGCGGCGTGGCGACCGCGGCGCTGGCCGTGTGGCTGGAGTGGGAGGCGCTCAGCCGGCCGGTGAACGGTCGCCGGCGTCCGAACTTTCCCCTGCTGCTGGCGATGTCCTACGTCTTTCTCTCGCTGGTGGCCGTCGGCGTCGTCAGCCTGGGCTACTTCGCCGGCGAGTGGCTGCGCCACAAGCTCTGAGCGGCGGCGACGACGCCGTTCCGCCTATGGCCGGAAGCCGGCCAGGCGACAGGGCTGAACCCACCAGTCTGCGTGGGTGTCGGCGATGACCTGCGCCAAGCCGTCGCGGTCGGCGGCGTCGGCGCAGAGAGCGAAACAGGTGGCGCCCGAGCCTGACATGCGGGCGATGAGGGTCTGGGGGCGGGCGCGGAGCGCGGCCAGCACCTCGGCGATCGCCGGCTGCAGCGAGATCGCCGGCGCCTCCAGGTCGTTGCGGCAATCGGCCAGGAAGGCGGCGAACGCCTCGGCCGTCTCCATCGGGTCGGGCCACGGCGGCGGCTCCGCGCCGCCGGGCGCGCCGGCCGCATCGTACGCGCCATAGACCGCCCCCGTCGGCGATGGGACGAGCGGATTGACCAGCACCGCGTCGAGGTCGGGGAAGACCGGCGGATAGTCGCACTCATCGCCCCTGCCCTGCGCCAGCGTGGGGACGGCGGCCAGGCAGGCGGTGACGTCGGCGCCCAGGTCGCGGGCGATCCGCGAGAGCGTGTCCTGGGCGACCGAGTTCTCAGGCGCCAGGGCGTCGTCCGCCAGACTCTCCACCCCCCGGCGAGAAACGGCGGTTGGAACGATCCCGCGGTCGCTCAAGAGCCGCCCGCCGTCCGCCAGCGCGAACGTCTCCGCCATCAGGGTCAGAGTCGCCGCCGCGTCGCTGGAGCCGCCGCCCAGTCCCGCCGCGATCGGCAGGCGCTTGTCCAGCGTCAAGCGGAACGCCGGCCAGGGCCCCTCGAACGCCTCCATGACCGCGTCGCGCGCCCGCACCACCAGATTGTCGTCGCCGTCGGCTGCAAGGTGTTCGCCAAACGGCCCCTCCACCTCGAACGACATGGCCGCGGCGCGCTCCATCCTTACGACATCGCCCACCGTCGCGAACGTCATCAGGGTGCAGATCGGATGATAGCCGTCCGCGCCAAGCGGGCCGACGTGCAGGAAGAGGTTGACCTTGGCCGGCGCCAGGCGCTCCGCGGCCATGTCCCGCTACTTCGCGGCCACCGACGAGGGGGCTGGCGGCGCATCGGGACCGAGCGGCGAGGCCAGCTTGGCCTCCACGGCCGCCTTCAGCTTGTCGTCGGGATCGAGGCTCAGCACGCGGCGCCACTGGAACTGGGCCTCGGTCTTGCGGCCCACGCGCCAATAGGCGTCGCCCAGGTGGTTGTTCACGTCCGGATCGGCGGCCTCGAGCGTCACCGCCTGCTCCAGTTTCTCGACGGCCATCTTGTAGTCGCCAAGGCGATAGTAGCCCCAGCCCAGGCTGTCGATCATCGCACCCGACTGCGGCTCGGCGTCCACCGCCTTCTGCACCATCGCCAGCGCCTCTTTCAGGTGCTCGCCGCGGTCGATCCAGGAGTAGCCGAGGAAGTTCAAGAGGTCCGGCTCGTCGGGACTGAGCTTCAACGCCGCCTGCAGGTCGGCCTCGGCCTTGGGCCATTCGCCCGCCTCCTCGTAGGCCGAGGCGCGCATGAAGTAGAGACGCCATTCGGGTGTCGCGCCCGGCTGGTCGATCAGCTTGTCGAGCACCGCCGCCGACTCTTCGTAGCGGTCGTTGGCGCGCAGCAGATCGGCCAGGGTCACCGCGGCGTCGCGGCTCTCCGGCGCGGCGGCGGCGGTCGCCTGGGCCAGTTTCAGGGCGGTGTCGTGATCGTCGGCGTTCTCATAGCTCCAGGCGAGCTTGCTGCGGGCGGTGACGTAGGGCTCCGATCCCGGGCGCGCATGGGCGTAGGCGGCCCTGGCGCCGTCCTGATCGTCCGATTGGGCCAGCAGGTCGCCCACCAGCACCCAGGCCTCGTCGCGCGTCGGATCCAGCCGCAGCGCCAGTCGCAGATAGGCGAGCGCGATGTCCTCCTGCTTCTGCGCCATCATCCCGGCCGCCGGGATCGTCAGGGCGTCGGCCGCGCCCTGGCGCAGCGGCGCCAAGGCCGGCGCGCGGCCGTGCTTCTTGGCCCTGGCGGCGCCGGCGATCAGCTGCGGGTCTCCGGGCATGCGCGCCAGGGCGTCTTGATACAGCGTCACCGCGTCGTTCCATCGGCCGCGCCGCTCGAGGAAGGCGCCGTAGGCGCCGCTGACCAGGCCCCCCGCATCGCCCGCCGTCATCAGCATCTTGAAGCTGGCGTCGGCCTGATCGTACTTGCCGGCGCGCTCGAAGAGCTGGGCCTGGTCGAGATTGCCGACGAACTGGGCGATGGCGTCGCCGCCCAGCGTCGGGCGCACGGTCGCCGCGATCATGTCGCCGGCGCCGGCCGCCGCCCAGGGCGCCAGCAGCGCCGCGGCGGCCTTGTGCGGATAGCCCGCGTCGGGTCCGGAGAGGAGCGCGTAGGCCTCCTTGTTCTTGCCCTGCGCCATGTCGTCGACGCCGCGCACCAGCACGCCAAGCCGCTTGGCCGGCGGCTCGGCGTCGTCGCCATCGGGGGCAAGCGCGGCGGCCTTGGCGATGTCGCCAGAGAGCAGCGCCGCGGTGAAGGCCCGCTGGGTGAGGAACGAAGGCCCGCCCTCCGCCGCCGCAGCACGGCCGAGATAGGCGGAGGCGTCGGCCGTCCGGCCCTCGTCGAGGGCGGCGCGGCCGGCGAGGAACAAGCCATAGGGCGAGGCGTCGGCGTCGAGCGGGGTGATCGTGGGCGCCGGCCCTGTGGCGACGGGGGCTGTCGCAGGCGGCGTGGCGCAGGCGCTCAAGGCGAGGATCAGGCCGAGCGGGAGGATGAGCTTCGTTGGCGACATGGTCTGCTTCAAGCCTTCGCGTGATCCGGCGGCGCGGACAAGGCGCCGCCGCGCGGGGCGTCCCTACATGTTGGGATAGTTCGGCCCTCCGCCGCCCTCGGGCGTCGTCCAGTTGATGTTCTGCGAGGGGTCCTTGATATCGCAGGTTTTGCAGTGGACGCAGTTCTGGGCGTTGATCTGGAACTTGGGGTTCTGGCCGGCGTCGTCATAGAGCACTTCATAGACACCTGCGGGACAATAAAGTCTTGCCGGCTCGCCGTACCGCGGCAGGTTGACCGAAATGGGGACGGTGGGGTCCTTGAGCCGCAGATGCGCCGGCTGATCCTCCTCGTGGTTGGTGGAGGAGAGGAACACCGATGAGAGCTTGTCGAAGCTGATCACCCCGTCGGGCTTGGGATAGACGATCGGCTTGTAGTCCTTGGCCAGGCCGATGGATTCGGCGTCGTTCTTGCCGTGCTTGAGTGTGCCCAAGAGCGAAAAGCCGCCGGTCAGGTAGGCGATCCACATGTCGATCATGCCGAAGACGCCGCCCAGCACTGGCCCAAAGCGGGTGAGCAGCGGCTTGGCGTTGCGCACCATCTTCAGCTCCTTGCCCACCCAGGAGGCGCGCAGCGCCGGCTCGTAGTCGCTCAGCGTGTCGCCCTCGCGCCCGCCCTGGATCGCCGCGAACGCCGACACGGCCGCCAGCATGCCGCTCTTCATGGCGTTGTGGCTGCCCTTGATGCGCGGCACGTTCATGAAGCCGGCTGAGCAGCCGATCAGCGCGCCGCCCGGGAAAGCCAGCTTGGGGATCGACTGCCAGCCGCCCTCGGTGATTCCGCGCGCGCCGTAGGCGATCCGCTTGCCACCCTCCAGGTAGGGCTTGACCGACGGATGGTGCTTGAAGCGCTGGAACTCGTCGAACGGCGAGATCCAGGGGTTCTTGTAGTTGAGGTGGACCACGAACCCCAGCGACACATAGTGGTCGCCGAAGTGGTACATGAAGCTGCCGCCGCCGGTCGCATCGTCCAGCGGCCAGCCGACGGTGTGCTGGGTCAGGCCCGGCTTGAAGGTCTCGTCGGTGACCTGCCAGATCTCTTTCAGCCCAATCCCGAACTTCTGCGGCTCGCAACCGTCGGCCAGCCCATATTTCGCCTGGATGACCTTGGCCAGCGAGCCGCGCACGCCCTCGGCGATCAGCACATATTTGCCGTGGAGCTCGATGCCGGGCTGGTAGTCCGGCTTCTTTTCCCCGTCCTTGCCGATGCCGAAGACACCGGCGACGACGCCCTTCACCGAACCGTCGTCGCGGAAGACCAGGTCGGAGGCGGCCATGCCCGGATAGATCTCGACGCCCAGCGCCTCGGCTTCGCTCGCCAGCCACCGGCAGACGTTGGCCAGCGAAGCGATGTAGCAGCCGTGGTTGTGCATGAAGGGCGGCATGGCGAAGACCGGCAGGGGGATGTCGCCCTGCGGTCCCAGGACCAGGAACCGGTCCTCGGTGACCGGCGTCTCCAGCGGCGCGCCCTTGGCTTTCCAGTCGGGGATCAGCTCGTTGAGCGCCTTCGGATCGATCACGGCGCCCGAGAGGATGTGGGCGCCGACCTCCGAGCCCTTCTCCAGCACGGCGACCGAAAGCTCGCCGTTCTGCACCGCCGCCAACTGCTTCAGCCTGATCGCCGCGGCCAGCCCCGCCGGGCCCGCGCCGACGATGACCACGTCGTACTCCATGGACTCGCGTTCATCGCTCATGGCTGTCCCCGGCACGTCAATGCGTTGCAGGTGGAGTTAATCGAAGTCGCCGGCGGGGCGGTCAAGCAAATCCTCCCTCCCCGACAGGGAGCGGGAGGTGTAAGCCCTGGCCATGTCCGCCGATCCGCGCGCTGTCGAGAGCCTGCTGGCCTTCTGGGCCGACGCCGGGGTCGAGGCCCTCTACGCCGAGGCGCCGGTGGACCGGATGGCGCGGGGGATCGAGGCGCTGCGCCCTCGCCTGCCCCCTGCGCTGGCCCCGGCGCCGCCCGTGGCCCGCGCCAGCCTTGCGCCGCCGCCGGAGATCGCCGGCGCGGTCGAGGCGGCCAGGGCGGCGGCCGCGGCGGCCTCGACCCTCACCGAGCTGGAAGCCGCCATCGCCGCCTTCGAGGGGTGCGCGCTGCGCTACGCCGGCGCGAGCCGGGCGGTGTTCTCGCGCGGCGTCCCGGGTGCGCCGGTGATGGTGATCGGCGAGGGTCCCGGCGCTGAGGAAGACGCCCAGGGCGCGCCGTTCGTCGGCCGGGCGGGAAAGCTGCTGGACCGGATGCTGGCCGCGGCGGGCCTGGAAGCCCGGGTCTTCATCACCAACACCGTCTTCTGGCGTCCGCCCGGCAACCGCGACCCGACGCCGGCCGAGCAGGCCGCCTGCGCGCCCTTCCTGGAGCGGGCGATCGCCCTGGTGAACCCCAGGTTCCTGCTGCTGGCCGGCGGCTCGTCGGCCAAGTCGGTGCTGAAGCGCGCCGAGGGGATCCTTTCCATACGCGGGCGCTGGTTCGAGTGGCGCTCGGCGGACGGCGCGTTGGAGCTGCCGGCCCTGCCGACCCTGCACCCGGCGTTCCTGCTGCGGCAGCCGGGCGCGAAGAAGAAGGCCTGGGAAGACCTTTTGACGCTCACGGAAAGGCTTGATCGCCCGGCCCGGCCTACGTAACGTTAAGCTTCTGGGGGTACTAGACTCAGGCACACGCCGCCAGGGGCTGTCGGCGTGAGGGAGAGTGTATTGAGTTGCATCCAAGCGGTCCTCGCCGCCACCGTGGCCCTGTGTTTGAGCCTCGCTGTCAGCCCCGTCGCCGCCGCCCCGCTGCAGGCGCTTTCGCCCCAGGACGCGCGCCTCTACGCCACCGCCTTCGACGCCGCCGAGAAGGGCGATTTCGCCGGCGCGGACCAGAGCCTGGCTAAGGTGGCCGACCCTTGCCTGGTCGGGCGCGTCGAATATCTGAAGCTGGTCCATCCCAGGTCCAAGAGCACTTTCGAAGAGCTCGCGAGCTGGCTGAAATCGTTCGGTGATCTGCCAGGCGCGGACCGCGTGTACGCGCTGGCGATGAAGCTGAAGCCCGCGGGCGTCGCCCCGCCGGCGCCGACCGCTCCGCCGATCGCCACCCTCGACAGCGGCGCCGACCGCGTCCACGCCTCGGCCCAGTCCAGGCCCGCGCGGGAAGCCTATTTCGACGGCGACGTGCGCCGCGCGCTTGGCCTGGCCAGATCGGGCGGCGACGCCTGGATCGCGGGCCTGGCCAACTACCGGCTGGGCGATTTCGTCGAGGCGATGACCGCCTTCGAGACCATCGCTGAAAATCCCGCCGAGAACGACTGGATCCGCTCGGGCGGGGCCTATTGGGCCGCCAGGGCCGCGGTCGCCGCGGGCCTGCCGGAGCGGGCGACACCGTTCCTGAAGATCGCCGCCGCGACGCCCGACACCTTCTACGGCATGATCGCCGCGCGGAAGCTGGAGCTGGCCGATGACCCGCTCGGGCGGGTGATCGAGGCCTCGACCCGCGCCGAGACCCAACCTTCGCTGCTGATGCAAGCCTCCTACAGTCATTCGGACGCCAACGCGCTGGACCGTCTGGTCGCCACCGATCCGCGCGCGCGCCGCGCGGTCGCCCTGGCCCAGCTCGGCCGCTCCATCGAAGCCGGCAACGAGATTCGCACGGGCCTGGCCCAGGCCTCCAGCCAGAACGAGCGGGCGCAGTGGATGGGGCTGATGTACGCGCTGGGCCCGCAGGGCCAGCATGTAGAGATCTCGCTGCACAACGCCGCGCCAGCGCCCAGCGCCGTCTATCCGACCCCGGACCTTGCGCCGGCTGGCGGCTACACCGTCGACAAGGCGCTGGTCTATGCGGTGGTCTGGCAGGAAAGCCGGTTCAACAGCCTGGCGGTCTCGCCGGTTGGCGCGATCGGGCTGATGCAGCTGATGCCGCCTTCGGCCGCCAGCATGGCCGGCGACACCTCGCTGACCCACGACCCGATCCCGCTCTTCGACACCGGCAAGAACCTGCAACTCGGCCAGACCTACCTCAACTGGCTGATGGAGAAGAGCGTCGGCTACGACATCCTGCGCGCGGTGGCGGCCTATAACGGCGGCCCCTCGACGGTGAACAAGACCGTGACGTTACTCGGCCCCGACACCGACAGCCTGATGGTGATCGAAAGCGTTCCATATTCGGAAACAAGGGGTTACGTGCAGAAGGTGATGGCGGCCTACTGGAGCTATCGCCGCCAGTTCGGCGCCCAGAGCCGCACGCTGGACGCAGTGGCCTCCGACCGGCCCTTCATCGACGCCCGCCTCGACACCTCAGCGCCCAGCCAGGACCCGAAGGCGAACGCCGCTCCGGCGCGCCAAGCGCTGGAGATCCTGCTCCACCACGCCGGCTGAGGGCGCGAGGCTCCTCGGGACCAGCCAGCCTTCCAGGCGCGCCTTGCCGCCCAGTCGCGGAAATCCGCCCGGCCCGGTGAGCCTCGCCGCCGCCCTGGTCTCGCGCGCAAGGTGATCGGTGACCAGCGCCATCCAGTCCGGCGCCAGCGTCGCCATGAGCGGCAGGCCAGCCAGCCACTCGCCCCGGCTCTTGTCGATCGCCCTGGCGGCCTCGCCCCTGGCGGCGAGCGTCGCTCCGGCGTCCTCGGCGACCTCGCGGCTGTCGCCTTCCGCGCTCAGCACGATGACGTCGCGCACAAGTCCCACCGCAGCGCCCGGCACCAGGGCGGTCAGCAGGCGTCCGAGGGCCTTGGCGTCGTCGCTGGCCGTGATCAGCACCGTGAGCATGGGCGCATGAACCTGGATGGGACTGGTGGGTCAAGGTGAGTTCTTGTTTTGTTCTCGTATCCGACCTATTCTGCCGGCATGTCCCTCCCCTCACCGGCGCCGCGCGGCCGCGGCGCGCAGTCGAATGCGACCGCCCGCTTCGAGAGCCAGATCCGCGAGGCGTTCGATGATGGGTGGACCGAGGACGACAGCCAGCCCGCGCCACTGCGCACCGTCATCGCCCCGGAGCGCGCCAGGACCATCATCACCCGCAACGACAGCCCCGACATCGGCTTCGACCGCTCGATCAACCCCTACCGCGGCTGCGAGCACGGCTGCATCTATTGCTATGCCCGGCCCGCGCACGCCTACATGGGCCTCTCGCCCGGCCTCGACTTTGAGAGCCGGATCTTCTTCAAGCCCGACGCCGGGCGCTTGCTCGCCAACGAGCTTTCCAAGCCGACGTACCGGCCGGGCGTGATCCACGTCGGCGGCCACACCGATCCCTATCAGCCGCAGGAGCGGCGCCTGCGGGTGACCCGGCAGGTGCTGGAGGTGCTGTTCCGCTTTAACCATCCGTTCTCGATCATCACCAAGTCGGCGCTGATCCTGCGGGACCTGGACCTGATCGGTCCGATGGGCGCGGCGGGGCTGGCCAGGGCCGCGGTCTCGGTGACGACGCTGGACCGGCAGCTCGCCAGGGCCATGGAGCCGCGGGCCGCCACGCCGGAGAAGCGCATCGCCGCCATCCGGGGCTTGGCCGCCGCCGGAACACCGGTGACGGTGATGTTCGCCCCGGTGATCCCCGGCCTCAACGACCACGAGCTGGAGGCGGTGCTGGAGCGCGCCGCCGAGGCGGGCGCGGCGGGCGCCGGCTATGTGGTCCTGCGCCTGCCGCGCGAGATCAAGGACCTCTTCGCCGAGTGGCTGGCGGCGGCCAGGCCCGACCGGGCCAAGCGGGTGATGTCGCTGGTGCGCCAGATGCGCCAGGGGCGCGACTACGACATGGAGTGGGGCAAGCGGATGAAGGGCGAGGGCCCGATCGCCGAGCTGATCGGCGTGCGCTTCAACGCCGCCAGGCGCCGGCTCGGCCTCGACCGACCGCGGCCGCCGATGGATCTTGGCCAGTTCCGCGTCCCGCCCAAACCCACCAACCAGCTGGACCTGTTCGGATAGGGGCGCTTGATCGGTCACATTCAGCCAACCCTCGCTTGTCACCCCGGAAGACCGCGCAGCGGGCTGTCCGGGACCTGCTTCCCCGTCGGCGCTGAGTAGATCCCGGCCTTTCAGCTCGCTGGCGTGAGCTTCCAGCCGGGATGACAAACAAGTGGGCGGCGGCGGAGCTGGTTCGGCATGTCCTGCCACCGCTGCGACGCCATGCTAGGCTCCCCGGAATTCGGTCGCGCCGGGGGGACGATTGGGCCAGTTCGAGTACCTGTTGATGTTCACCGGGGTGATCCTGGGGCTGGCGGTGTCGGACCTGGCGATCAGCCTCAACCGGCTCTTGGAAGCGGGCGCGCGCGTGCGCTGGGACTGGCTGGCGCCGCTGGCCGCCGTCGTCGCCTTCCTGAAGATCGTCACCCAGTGGTGGAGCTGGTTCGCCGCCGCCAAGATCGCCAAGGGCCTCACCTTCGAGATGTTCCTGGGCGTGCTGGTGGGCGCGGTGCTGCTCTTCCTGCTGGCCGCCGCCGCCTTGCCGAGCCAGACCGAAGAGCCGGTGATCGACCTGCGCGCCTACTACGCGAAGGTCTCGCGCCGCTACTGGCTGCTCTTCACCGCCCACTGGATCCTGGTGACCGCGATCAGCCTCTGGGCGCAGGTCGAGATCACCGGCGCCAGGCTCTCGTTCCTCTCGCCGGCCTTTCTGATCATCCCGCTGGCCGTCTCACTGGCGATCGTCCGCAATCGCGCCTGGCATACGCTGGCGCTGCTGGGCCTGGTGGGCGTCTACGTCGCCCAGTTCTTCGGCCAGGGGCTTGGCCAGAGCTGAGCCGGCGTCTTAAGCCTTCTCGAACAGCATCGCCTTGGTGAGGAACGCCTGGTCCTGGCTCGCCAAAGTCAGACCCGCCTTGCCGAACAGGGCCGCCAGGTCCGCCTTGGCGTAGCTGGCGTAGTAGGGCTCGTGGAAGTACGCGGGAAAGGCATCGAGCAGGCGCTCCAGGCGCGGCTCGTCCACCGGCTGGATGGAATCGGCGAGAGCGAAGACGCCGCCCACCTTCAGCACCCGGGCGATCTCGGCGGCGACGCTCGTGCGGACCTTCGGAGGCAGCTCGTGGAAGAGGTAGACCGAGGTCACCGCATCCAGGCTGGCGTCGGCGAAGGGGAGCTGCTCGGCCTTGGCCTGAACCCGCGCGGCGCCGGGCGCGGCCTTGGCGGTCGCCGCCAGATAGGCCGGTGAGAGGTCGACGCCGATGAGCTGGGCGCGGGGGAAGGCCGCCGAAAGGTCGGAGAGGAACGCGCCCGTCCCGCAGGCCAGGTCCAGCACCGCCAGCCCGCGGTGATCGCGCGTCCGCCAGGCTTTGCTGAGGAGCGAGAGGGCGCGCCGGCGCATGGCGCCCGCGGTGCCGGCGAAGAGCGCCTCCACCTGCGCCTCGTAGCGCTGGGCGCTCTCGGCGGTGAACCAGCCGCCGCTCTGGTAGTGGAAGTTCTGGCGGTAGTAGGCCGGATAGGTCGCCGGCGCGGCCTCGCGCACCTCAGCGCCGTCGCCCCGCCGGCGCCTCGCCTCCACCTGCACGGCGTCGGTGAGGAAATCGACGGTGCGGCGCACGGCGCGGACCGGGTTGGCGGGGGCGTCGCCCATGGCCGGATAGAGCCCGTCGGCCACGTCCCGCGCCTCCTTCTCGAACGCCTGCAGCCAGGCGCGACGGACGAAGCCGGCCGGCGGCGGATCGGCGGAGGGCTTGAACTGGACTGGCTGGGCGCTGGTCGGCCGCGTCAGCACCCGTGCGGCGGCGCCGGCCGCGCCCCACCAGAGCGCCTTCATCGCCGCGGCGAGGGCGTAGGTCCGCGCATCGCCCGCGAAGGCCCGCCGCTCGTCAGCCCGTTCGCTCAAGGCCCGCTCCGATCAAAGACGCCCACCAGTTCGATATGGGGCGACCAGAGGAACTGGTCCACCGGCAATAGGCGCTGGAGCCTGAAGCCGGCGTCCGTGAGGATCCTGGCGTCACGGGCGAAGGTGGCCGGATTGCAGGAGACGCTGGCGATGCGCGCCACGTCCGAGCGAGCGAGCTCGCGATGCTGCTCAGCCGCGCCGGCCCTCGGCGGGTCGACGACCACCGCGTCGATCCGGCGCAGGTCCTGCGCCAGCAGCGGGCGGCGGACGAGATCGCGGGCCCGGGCGGTGATCGCCTTGAGGCCCGGCACGCTCGCCTGGGCCGAAGCCAGGGCCTTCACCGCCTCGGCGGAGACGTCGGCGGCCAGCACCGGCGCGCTGGCCGCCAGGCGCAAGGCGAAGGCGCCGACGCCGCAGTAGAGGTCGGCGACGGCGCTCGCGCCCGCCAGGGCCTCGCCGACGAACGCCGCCATGGCGACTTCCGCCGCGGCCACCGCCTGCAGAAAAGCGCCGGGCGGCAGGGCGACCGCCGCGGCGCCGATCCGCACGACCGGCGCGCGGCTCTGGTAGAGCGTTTCGCCGCTCAGGGTGACGCGAGCGAAGTCGGCTTCGGCCGCGACTCCGGCCAGGGCCATGCGGGCGTCGGCCGAGAGCGCGCCGGTGCGTCGCTCGACGCCGGTGATCTCGATGTCGAGGCCGGTTTCGGTGAGGGTGACGTGCAGGGTCGGCGCGGACTTGGGATGCTCGAAGAGGGTCGCCGCCAGCCGCCGCAGGTCCGGGAACGCCGCCACCAGGCGCGGGTCGGCCACCGGGCAGACGTCGATCGGGGCCAGCCGCCACGAGCGGCGCGACTTGAAGCCGATCGCCGCGCCCCTGTCCTCACGCCGCGCGTGCAGCGCCAGCCGTCGGCGCGAGCCTGGGGGCGCTGCGAACGGCGGCAGGATCTGCGTCTCGATCCCCTCGCGCGCCAGGGCCAGGCGGATCTGCTCGGCTTTCCAGGCGAGATAGGGCGCGCTCGCCCAGTGCTGCAGCGCGCATCCGCCGCAGACCCCGAAGTGGGGACAGGGCGGGCTGACCCGGTCCGGGCTGGCGGAGAGGATTTCCACCACCTCCGCCCGATCACCGGCCTGCGTCGCCCTCACCCGCTCGCCCGGAAGCGCGCCGGCGATGAACACCGGCCCGGCGGCGATCCCATCGCCCTGGGCGCCGATCCGCTCGACGAGGTGCTCGGTGAAGGTCATCCGCCCCGCCAATGCCATGCTTGGGGGGAAAGATGAACGGCCCAGTCAAGCCTCGTTCAGGTTGCCGGGCGCAGGAAAGCCAGGCGGCGGGCAGTATCGCCGCCTTTTCGTCCGCAGGGAGAGCGAACACATGAGACCCCTTCTGGCCATGACCGGCGCGGTCGTGCTGGCCATCTCCGGCGTTTGCGCGCCGCAGATCGCCGCCGCCGATCCCGCGCCGCCGCCGGCGCCCGGCTACGAGGCGCAGAGCCATTACGACTACGACGCCTGCCAGAAGGCCAAGGCCGACCACGGGGTCGCCGGGGCCATCATCGGCGGCCTGCTCGGCGGCCTCTTCGGCTCCAACATCGCCGCCGGCGGCCACCGCACCGGCGGGACCCTGATCGGCGCCGGCGTCGGCGCGCTCGGCGGCGCGGCGGTCGGCTCGAGCACCGCCAACTGCGACGTCCCCCCGCCCCCGCCACCGCCGCTCAGCTACCAGGACCGCTCCGGTCCGAACGATCAGTCCTATGATCATGACCGGTACGACGATCGCGACCAATACGATCGCCAGGACGACCGGTACGCGGATGCGCCGCAGGACGCCGGTCCGCCGCCGCCCGACGAGCGCGACTGCGCCATGGCCGAGAGCCCGATCTACATGCCCGACGGCAGCGTTCGCCGCAGCTACGTCCACGTCTGCCGCGACGAGAACGGCCGCTATCAGGTGGTGGAGTAGGGCTAGGCGCCGCCGCAGCTATGCGAGGAGTCGGCCTCGGTCCAGCTGGTCCCGGTGCGCAAATTGGTCACCTTGTAGAAGCCGCCGCGGGTGTCGCCCTTCGGGCAGCCCTTCGGCAGCGACACCAGGCACATGCTGACCGCGTCGCCCCGCCGCCAGCCGGCCACCTGGAGCACGACGTCATAGGAGATCTGGCTGCCGCCGTTGGCGTAGCCGACGTCGCTGCCGCTGGAGGGATCGCCCTCCAGGCGGCTGCCGATGTCGGAGATGCTGGTCGCCACGCACTCGCCCAGCCGGTGCGGCATCGCCGAGCCGGCGGCCAGGACCAGCGGGAAGAACTGCACTGATGCGCCGACCGCCGGAACCGTCGACAATGCAAGAATCACGATGAATAAATTTGCCGGCGGCGGCATTGGTCCCCCTAAAATGAGCAAACACCTCTCAAGGTGCGTCTGTCGTAACAGAACGTCAACGCAGGCTGGAGGCGCCGTCACCGACGGCGCAGCGTCTCGGCGGTTCATTGATTTCCTCGCGGTCGGGTAGCACCGCTGCATCAGGCTGTCGGGCCTGCAGGACCTCTAGTTCAGAGACCAACGCTCCAACGCTTTACGATCCGACGTCTCCGCGTCGTCAGTTCTCACCCCGATCGGTGTATCGATGATCACCTTCTTATTATCTTTGACCGATATCCTCGTTTCCTCGCCATTCACCTCTATCTCTACGACCCCAATAGTTACCCGATAATTTTTGGATTGCGGCGTCAGAATGACGTGCCGCGTATTTCCGGAGGACAACACGACATTGCGATCAATATGATTTTGCGTCGCTTGGTTTGTCGAATAATGCCAAAATTGATATACTTGGTTCATTGTGTCAGCAGTTCTAGCGCGGTCTAGTACCGTCCTAAGCCGATCTGCCGCACGTACACTGAGTTCTCTCTGCAGAACCTCGTTCTGCAATCTTACGAGACGGTGGCGGATCACCGTCTCAGACAGGAGTTTATTCGCGATTGAATGATAGTCTGCTTGGAGTTGGGGTTCACGCTCTACTGTCTCTGCTCGCCCTTCGCGTATCTTAACAGCAGCTAAGGCGAGAAGTCCGATGAGGCTCGAAGCTGCAACCAACCCTAGTTCAATAGACGCGAGTCGCGGCCATTTCTGAATTATCCATGCACCTAGGACAATAGATAGTAAGCATAAGTTAATTAGCCAAGTAGCTATCTTGATATCGTTCCGTGTGTCGAGCTTTTCCATGAGTAACATTGACTATTCAGTCGGCCGTAGTCATGCGACTGAACGCCACGCCACCGGCGATTGCTTGTTGAGGCGTATTTGGGCCTGCGAAAAGAAATCCAACGAACCCGCCAAACAAGACGAAAACAGCAAATTGAATTGTGTATTGAAGAGCCGGAGATCGCGGAAGAATTCTCTCCAACACATCACCGAGTCCCAATATTTTCTTCTTCTGGACTGACGACCTCGCCCATAGAAGCAAGGCCCCGCAAACGCTACAACCATACATAGCGAGCGCATGGTGCTTGCTCAGATCCATTGTCCCCCCCACCTAGCTTCTAGAGCTCTTGTCAATTAATCTTCCTGCTAAGTCCATCTCACCGGACGCCTTCGTTAGACGATCAACGAGCATATCTATGTCTGTCTTACTGAGCTGAAGGCAAATATCTTGGCCCTCTCGATCCGAACCAATAAATACGACCGCCACGGGTGCGCTATTTATAACTTTATTATTCTCGAATTTCACTCTGATATCGATGTCAAGATCAAACTGCACGAGCGAAGGCAATACAGAATTTGCAAGAGAACTGTTGTCCATCGACTCTTTTAGCTCGTCTCGACGAGTCGATACCGCGATTGAAATCTCGCTCACAGCGGCTTTGCCCGACTCATCATAGAGCGTGCTTGCCTCCTGTATAAAATCATCTGGCGACGCTGAGATATCGATCATTGCGCCGAAGGTTAGGCTAACGGCGAGTAGGAGGTCACCAGCATCGCTGGCCGAGAGACCAACCTTGCCCCCAATGTCGCTCGGTTCCGGTCGAGACTGACTGGCAAGTCGGCTCAGAATGTCGTGAACGCACTGCCGGCGCACTTCCGGGTTCAACTCCGAAGCAATTTGGAAGCCCCTGCGGACTCTCGGCAGAATGCGTTCTGGAACGTCGGACAGGCGAGCGGCAAGCGTTGACCGGGGCGACGCAATTGAGTCTGTCATTGGTGCTGCCTTTTCCGATCTCGCCAAACGCTCGGTATTAGCTAGCGCCGAGGCATCGGACTCGCCATGGGTTCGCTGTCCTTTCTTCACGCATAGTGCCCCGACGTCGATGCTCGCTGCAGTGATACACTTCTCACTTTCAAGCTATGCGCGCGAAGAAGGCCTGTCGAGTCCGTGGCGATCCTACCCCGCCCCTTCTTCGACGAAGAGCTTCTTCAGCTCGTTCTTCAGGATCTTGCCGTTGGCGTTGCGCGGCAGGGTTTCGGGCCAGAAGATCACCTTCACCGGCACCTTGAACGCCGCCAGCCGCTCGGCGACGAAGGCGCGCAGCTCCTGCTCGGTGGCCGAAGCGCCCTCCTTGAGGGTGACCACGGCGCCCGGCTCTTCGCCCAGCGTCTTGTGCGGGATCCCGACCAGCGCCGCGTCCATCACCGCGGGGTGGTCATAGAGGCAGTTCTCCACCTCGATGCAGTAGATGTTCTCGCCGCCGCGGATCAGCATGTCCTTGGCCCGGTCGATGATGAAGCAGAAGCCCTCCTCGTCCAGGCGCGCGAGATCGCCAGTCCTCACCCAGCCGTCGTGGAAGGTCTGGGCGGTGTCCGCAGGCTTGTTCCAGTAGCTGCGCACCACCTGCGGCCCGCGGCACCAGAGCTCCCCGACCTCGCCGACCGGCAGCTCCGCCTTGCCCTCGACGTCCATGATCTTCAGGTCTGTCACCGGCACCGGCGGACCGCAGCTGTCGGGGCGATGGTCGTAGTCCTCCGCGCCGTGGCTGGTGGCGGTGGCGGAGGTCTCGGTCATCCCCCAGCCGTTGCCGGCGAAGGATTTAGGGAAGGTTTCCTTGATCTTGCGCACCAGCTCCGGCGCCGAGGGCGCGCCGCCGTAGGCCACCGCCTCAAGGGAGGAGAGGTCGTAGTTCTTGCGCAGCGGATGCTCGATCAGCTGCCAGGCGATGGTGGGGACGCCGCCGGCGCTCATCACCTTCTCCCGCTCGATCAGCTCGAAGGCGCGCACCGGGTCCCAGCGGCGCATCATCACCAGCTTGCCGCCGGTGGCGAGGGTTGGGTTGAGCACGGCGAAACAGCCGGTGGCGTGGAAGAACGGCACCGAGAGCAGCGTCGAGCGCTGCGGCGCGGCGGGATCGGGCGCCGGCGGCGGCTCGCCGCGTCTGAGGAACGCGCGGACGCCAACGCACATGCCGGCCATGATGTTGGAGTTGACGTTGCGCTGGGTGGCCAGAGCGCCCTTCGGCTTGCCGGTGGTGCCGGAGGTATAGAAGATGGTGGCCTCGTCCTCCGGGCCGATCGTCACCGCCGGGAACGGCTTATCGGGGAGCTTGGCCCAATCGTTCGGGCCGCCGATCACGTCCTCCAGCCGGCTGATCAGCGGATTGGCGATCTCGTCGTTCTCGCGCGAGACGAAGATGCGCTTCAGATCCGGGCAGTTCTCCAGGTGCTCGTTGATCCGTTCCAGCCGCTCGGCGTCCACGAACGCGACCTTGCTGCCGGAATCGACGAGGCCGTACTCCAGCTCCGGCCCGGTCCACCAGGCGTTCAGGGGGGTGACGATCGCGCCCAATGAGGCGGCGGCGTAGAAGGCCACCGGCCATTCGGGGAGGTTGCGCATGATGATCGCGACCCGATCGCCCTTCTCCACTCCCTGCGCCTTCAGCTCGCGGGCGACCGTCGCGGCGGCGCGGAAGAAGGCCTCGAAGCTGACCCGCTCGTCCTCGTGCACCAGGAAGATCTTGTCGCCGAACGCGCGGCCGGCTTCGGCCACGGCGCGCAGCGAAGGTGGCGCGTTCTTCCACACCCGGGTCTTCACCCCGCTGATCACCACCTCGTCCATCTCCAGCGGCGAGCCGGGGGCGGTGATCAGGGCGTGGGCCTGCTGGATCGACATCGCCGGCCAGGCGGGGGCGGCGCTCGGGGCTTCACTCATGAATCTGTCGTCTCCTCGGGGGCGCCAAGAACCTAGTCCCACGCCTCATCCGGATCGGTGAACAAGCATAAGGAACGGCGTGATGCAAACACCGCGGCGGACTAGCCGACCTGCTCCAGGCGCCCCAGCGCCGCTTCGAGTCTGGCCCTGGACGCCTCCGCCTCCGCCAGCCGCTCGCGGTTCTCGTCCACCACCTCCTCGGGCGCCCTGGCGATGAAGTCGGGGTTGGCGAGCTTGCCGGCGGTGCGGTCGATGTCGGTCTTCAGGCTCTGGACTTCCTTGGCCAGGCGCGCGCGCTCGGCGGCGAGGTCGATGAACTCGGCCACCGGCAGGGCGAAGGCCGCGCCCTCGGCCAGGAACGGCACCGCGCCCGGCGCCGCGGCGGCGCCGAACTCGAGGCCCGAGACGCGCAGCATCTGGAGGATCGCGCCGATGTTGGCTTCCAGCACCGCGCGCTGGCGTGGGCTGGCCTCCACCACCAAGAGCGGCGGACGGGCGGCCGGCGGCACGTTCAGCTCCGAGCGGACCGAGCGACCCTCGGTGATGGCGCCGATCACCAGCGCGATCTCCGACTGCGCCTCGCGGTCAGCGTAACTGTCAGGCAGCTCCGGCCACCGCGCGGCGATCAGCAGGCTGTCGCGGGGCGGGCCCATGTCGGCGGTCTTCTCCCACAGCTCCTCGGTGATGAAGGGGGCGATCGGGTGCAGCAGCTTCAAGATCACGTCCAGCACCCAGGCGGTCATGGCCCGCGTCTCGGCCTTGGCCGCTGCGTCATCCCCGGTGAGCAGCGGCTTGGCGAACTCCAGGTGCCAGTCGCAGAAGACGTTCCAGACGAAGCGGTAGAGCGCGCCGGCCGCCTCGTCGAAGGCGCAGGCGTCGATCGCCGCGGTGACCGTGCGCTGCGTCTTCAGCGCCTCGCCGCGGATCCAGCGGTTCAGGGTCTCCTTGGCGCTCAGAGGATCGAAACCGTCCACCCGCGCGCAGCCGTTCATCTGGCAGAACCGCGCGGCGTTCCAGAGCTTGGTGCCGAAGTTGCGGTAGCCCTCGATCCGCGCCCGCGAGAGGCGAATGTCGCGCGCCTGGCCGGAAAGCGCGGTCAGGGTGAAGCGCAGGGCGTCGGCGCCGTAGTCGTCCACAAGGCCCAGCGGATCGACCACATTGCCCTTGGACTTGGACATCTTGGCGCCCTGCTCGTCGCGGATCAGGGCGTTGATGAAGACGCGGCGGAACGGGACCTCGCCCATGAAGTGCAGGCCCATCATCATCATCCGCGCGACCCAGAAGAAGATGATGTCGAAGCTGGTGACCAGGGTGTCGGTGGGGTAGTAGCGCGCCAGATCGGCGGTCTTCTCCGGCCAGCCAAGGGTCGAGAACGGCCAGAGCGCCGAAGAGAACCAGGTGTCGAGCACGTCCTCGTCCTGGCGCAGGGGCTCGTCGCGGCCATAGTGCTCGCGGGCGGCGGCTTTGGCCGCTTCCTCGGTCTCCTCGGAGAAGATCCGCCCGTCCGGGCCGTACCAGGCCGGGATCCGGTGGCCCCACCAGAGCTGGCGCGAGATGCACCAGGGCTCGATGTTCCGCAGCCACTCGAAGTAGGTCTTCTCCCAGTTCTTCGGCTCGAAGGTGGTGCGACCGCTCTCCACCGCGCGGATCGCCGGCTGCGCCAGGGTCTTGGCGTCGACGTACCACTGGTCGGTGAGATAGGGCTCGACGACGACGCCGGAGCGGTCGCCGTGCGGCACCGAGTGGCGGGTCTTCTCGACCTCGCGCAGCAGCCCAAGCGCCTCGATGGCCTCCACCACCTTCGCCCGGGCGACGAAGCGATCAAGCCCGCGGTACTCGGCCGGCGCGTTCTCGTTCAGCCGCGCAAAGGCGTCGAAGATGTTGATCATCGGCAGCTTGTGCCGCTGGCCGACGCGGAAGTCGTTGAAGTCGTGCGCCGGGGTGATCTTCACGGCGCCCGAGCCCTTTTCCGGGTCGGGGTATTCGTCAGCGATGATCGGGATCGGCCGGCCGACGATGGGCAGGCGCACGCACTTGCCGACCAGATGCTTGTAGCGCTCGTCCGAGGGATGCACGGCGACGGCGGTGTCGCCCAGCATGGTCTCGGGCCTGGTGGTGGCGACGACGATCTCGCCCGAGCCGTCCTCCAGCGGATAGGCGAAGTGCCAGAACTGGCCGTCGACCTCCCGCTGCTCCACCTCGAGGTCCGAGATGGCGGTCTGGAAGTGCGGGTCCCAGTTCACCAGCCGCTTGTCGCGATAGATGAGCTTCTGTTTGTAAAGGGCGACAAAGACTTTCCGAACCGCCGCCGAAAGACCTTCGTCGAGGGTGAAGCGCTCGCGGCTCCAGTCGCAGGACGCGCCCAGGCGCCGCAACTGGCGCACGATGGTCCCGCCGGACTGACCTTTCCATTCCCAGACCTTCTCGACGAAGGCTTCGCGGCCCATGTCGCGCCGGGTGATGTTGCCGCCCTCGGCCAGCTGGCGCTCCACCACCATCTGGGTGGCGATGCCGGCGTGGTCGGTGCCCGGCAGCCACAGCGCCGCCTTGCCGCGCATGCGCTCGAAGCGGGTGAGGATGTCCTGCAGGGTGTTGTTGAGCGCGTGGCCCAGGTGCAGCGAACCGGTGACGTTGGGCGGCGGAATGACGATGGTGAACGGCTCCGCCGCCGGATCGTCGGTCGGCGCGAAGGCGCCCGACGCCTCCCATTTCGCATAGAGGCGCGGTTCGACGGTCTTGGGATCAAAGGTCTTGTCGAGCATGGGGTCCGAGGTTGCGGCGGGTATCTATACCTGCCTCCCCCTTCTGGGGAGGGACAGACCCCCCGGATTCGATCCGGGGGCTCCGGATGGTGGATTCATGGGTGACATGCGCTCACGTGGCGATCCGGCCACCGACCAGACATCCCCACCCTGGCGCCTCGCGCCTTTCCCTCCCCGCCAGGGGAGGGAGGCGCTAGCGTACTCGCGTGCGGGCGATGCGCTCGACTTCCTCGGCCACCTTGGCCTCGACGATCCGAGGCAGGTTCGCGTCCAGCCATTCCTTGAGCAGCGGGCGCAGCAGTTCGCGGGTGAGATCCTCCAGCGTCCGCCCGGCCTCCGGCATGGCGATGGCGGCGGTGAGCTGGCCGAACGAGCCGGCGGCGGCCTTGGCGCTGGGTTCGCTGACCAGGGATTCATCATCGGCCATGGCGACGGGCTCCGGGGCGGGGGGCGCAGGTTCCGGTTCGGGCTTGGCGTAAACGGCGATGTCGCCCACGGTTTCCGCCGGCGGCTCGACACGTTCGGTGAGTTCCAGCACGTCCTCGGCAGGGGCCGGCGCCGCCTCGGCGACCACCGGTTCGGGCTCAGGTTCGGCGGCGGGTTCAGGCTCGGGCTCCGGCGCCGATTCGGCGGCGGGCGCGGCGGCCTCGACCTCCCCTTCTCCGGCCGGCGGGGCGTCGTCCTCGGAAATGATACGACGGATGGAGGCCAGAATTTCCTCCATCGTCGGTTCCGGAGCGGCTTGTTCGGACATGTGCAAAACCCCGAGGGAGAATCCCTTTGCCGCTAGGCTACGCGCGATGCGCCCGTCCTGCAATTTCCACGACGAGGACGGAGTGTCTCAGCGATCGCGATCGCCGGCGCCGCCCGAACCTCAGGGCTTGACCACTTCGCCAGGCGGCGATGGCGGTGGGCGACGGATCGGGGTCGGCGTTCCGATGTGATCGATGGCCTCGACCGCCGACTCCCACGGCACCCAGCCGATGGCGTGGCGAACGTGATCGAAGTTGGTCTTCGGGTCGTAGCGCGGCTCGCCCGGGATCAGGACCTTGGCTTCGAGCGCGCCCATCGCCGCCAGCACCGCGGCGGCGGAGAGATATTCGTCGTGCCGCGCGCCGACCAGGGACAGCTCGGAGGTTTCCAGCTCCTGCTGGGCGTTCAGCACGTCCAGCGTGGTGCGCAGGCCCACCTGCGCCTCCTGGCGGGTGCCTTCGTAGGCGATGGTGTCCGCCTTCACCTGTTGCTCGTCGGCGACCAGATTGGCCCTGGCCCCCAGCAGCTGGTTCCAGGCCTGGGAGACCGCCTGCAGCACCTGGCGGCGCGCCGTCTCCAGGCCGATCCGGTCGACGTTGTTGCGCTCCGCCGCCTGGCGGATCTCCGAAGACGTCAAGCCGCCGGTGAAGAGCGGCGCGGTGATGCTGGCCGTGACCGAGAGGTCGCGGTTGTAGTCGCTGAACTGGTTGACGAGCTTGCCGGTGAGCGGATTGATTCCGCCGCCGCTGTAGCCAAGGCTGGCGCGCAGGGAGGCGCTGGGCAGCACCTGGGCCTTGGCCTCGGCCAGCCGCGCGGCGCTCCCCTGTTCGGTGTAGTTGGCCTGCAGCACCTGCGGATTGTTCTGCTCGGCCGCGTCGAACGCCGCGTCGACCGTGGGCGGCAGCAGGCCGGCGATCGGCGGCTCGGGCGCAAGGTCGCCCGGGTTCTGGCCGACCACCTCGGCGTAGGCCGCCCTGGCGATGGCCAGCGCCGACTGCACCGAGGCGAGCTGCGCCTGGGCGGCGGCGAGCCGCGCCTGCGCCTGGGCGGTGTCGGTGCGGGTCACTTCGCCCACATCGAAGCGCGCGTTGGTCTCTTCCAGCTGGCGCTTGAGCACCGTCACATTGTCCTGCGCAATCGCCAGCTGCTCCTGGTCGCGGCGCACGTCGAGATAGGCCTGGATCACGCTCTCCAGCACGCCGATCTCGGTGCGCCGCAGCCCCTCGCGGCCGGCCAGGATGTCGGCCTTGGCCGCGTCGATCTGGGTGGCGACCCGCCCGCCGGTGTAAAGCGGCTGAGTGACCGTGAGCGCGCCGTTGGAGGTGTTGGTGGTGTCGGTGGCGCCCGGCAGCGCGAACAGGCTGCTCCCGGCCTCGTTGTCGTCGCGGGTCACCGAGCCAGAAATGGTCACCGTCGGCCGATAGCCGGACCTGGCCTGGACATATTCCTCGTCGGTGGCGCGCTGGCTGGCGCGCTGCGCCTGCAGGGTCGGGTTGGTCTCATAGGTGAGGGTGATGGCGTCGGCGAGCGTCTCGCTCGGCGCCGCGCTCGCGGCCATGGCCCAGGCCATCGCCGCGCTGCAGCTGGCGGCGGTCAGGACCGCCCGGCACACAATACCCATCCCTATCCCCAAGACGCGAAGCGGTCTTTTCTTCAATTGGCCCCGCTATATGCCGCCAAGCGTCGGCCAGCGCTAGCGGCCGGGCGATGAAGCTTTTTTCATCTGATCGTTACGCGGGTGTTTCGCGCCCTAGAAGGCGAAGCCGCTCACGCGCTCGAATCCGGCCATGACTGGCGGGGTGGAATCGAAGAGGGACCGAGCCCCGACCCCATCCTCCGCCTGCGTATACAGCATGGCCCGCCCTACCGGCCCGTCGCGCTCGACGACGCCCAGGCGCCCGCCGGGCGCCAGCGCCGCGGTCCAGGCGGCGGGCGCCTTGGTCACCGCGCCCTCGCAGACGATCACATCGAAGGCCCCGGAGGGCGACGATAGGTCGCCCTCGTCCAGCCGCGTGACGCCAAGGCCCATCGCCTCCAGCACCGCCGCCGCATAGGGCGCGGCGATCGCCAGCGCCCGCTCGCCGGCGCGGGGCTTCAGCGCCTGCAGCAGCTTGGCCACGTCCCGGGGCGACAGCAGCCAGCGGCCGGGCGCATATTCGATCTCCGCGTCGGCGTAGGCGAGGTTGGCCTTGCCAGCCGGCAGCAGCTTCTCGCGCGGCACGCTGCGCATGGCGTCCTGGATCGCATAGTCGGTGACGTCAGCCACCCGCACCTGGCTTTCCACCATGTTCAACCGCCAGGCGGCGAAGTCGGCGCTCATCGGACTCCTCGGGGACTCTTGATTGGCCCGCTTATAGGACCTGGCTTAACTCCCAAGCAATGCGCCCCGCCCTATTCCTTGCCGCCGGCGGGGCCATCTGTTAGCCACCGCCCGCGGCCTGGTGGCGGAGTGGTTACGCAGCGGACTGCAAATCCGTGTACCCGAGTTCGAATCTCGGCCAGGCCTCCATCGCTTTTGCAGAGGTCTTCAAGCCCGTTCGCCGGCGCCGCCACCTGGCCGGTGTGATGCCTGTGCAACTGGCGTGATCTCGCGATCGTCGGATTTGTGCTGCGATCGTCCGGAGGGTTGGCGTAGCATCCTCCATTCTATAGCTTGCGGAGGTCTCGCCTGTGGCGTCGCCATTTGCCGGGCTCGAGGTCGAGAACGAGCTTCGACCGATCGCCCGGTTGTTCGACTTCGATCTGGACCGCTGCCTGTCGTCGGTTCTCGTGCTCGAGGCGAAGATCAGCGAGGAGGCGTTTTCAGCCAGGACGATGGGAACCGCCCGCGTCGGCAACGCGGTCGTCATCGGCGCCGAGGGGCTCATCCTGACGATGGGCTATCTGGTCACCGAGGCCGACGAGGTGACGGTCAGCACCAACGACGGGGCGCGGATCCCGGCTCACGTCCTGGGTATCGACCAGGGGACGGGTTTTGGCCTGCTCCAGGCGCTCGAGCCCTTGGGCCTGCCGCCACTGGCGATCGGCGATTCGCGGAAGGTGCGGCCGGAGGCGGCGGTGATCTCGGCTGGCGGCGGCGGCCGCTCGCACGCGCTGTGCGGCAGCGTTCTCGCGCGTGAGCCCTTCGCCGGGTATTGGGAATATTATCTGGAAGAAGCCCTCTACGTCGAACCCGCTCACCCCCATTGGAGCGGCGCGGCGCTGATCAGCCCCGCCGGCGATCTTCTGGGCATAGGCTCGCTGAGAATGGAGCGGTACGCACAAGACGGCCACATTCGTTCGCTGAACATGTTCGTGCCGGCCGAGCTTCTGTCGCCGATCCTCGGCGATCTGGCCCGCGGCCGGCCGGCTCGGCCGCCCCGGCCCTGGCTCGGAGTCCTCTCACACGAAGTCTCCTCGCATGTGGTCGTCATGGACGTCACCCCCGGCGGGCCTGCGGCGCGCGCCGAGTTGCGCCGAGGCGATGTCATCCACGAACTCGCCGGCAAGCGCGTGAACGATCTGGCCAGCTTCTACGAGCGGCTGTGGGCGCTCGGCGCGCCGGGCGTGATGGTTCCCCTCACCATCCAACGGGAGGGCGACATATTCGACGTGGAGATACGGTCCGCCGACCGCGTCGGACTGCAAAGGAAGCGCCGGCTAAACTAGGCCAGCCTCGCCGTTTCGACCCAAAACGGCTTGGCCGTCCGCCTCAGTTGCCGAAGTCCCAGCTTTCGCCGGCCGCGAAGCGCGAGAGCACGTTGCGCGCGATCAGGATGCGATGCACCTCGTCCGGGCCATCGGCGATGCGCAGCGTTCGGGCGCCCATGTACATGCCGGCGAGCGGCAGGTCACCCGAAACGCCCGCGGCCCCCCAGACCTGGATCGCGCGATCGACGACGCGCTCGTAGGCCGCCGGCACGAAGATCTTGATGGCGGAAATGTCGATCCGGGGATCACCCCCGCCCTCCATCATCTCCGCGCAGCGGATGGTCATCAATCGCGCGGCCTGGATGTCGATGTAGGAGTCGGCGATGAACCCTTGCACGAACTGCTTGGTGGCCAGCAGGCCGCCGTGGACCTCCCGCATCGAGGCGCGCTCGACCATCAGATCGAAGGCCCGCCACATCTGTCCGATCGAATTCATGCAGTGAAAGACGCGGCCGGCGCCCAGTCGGTCCTGAGCCGCCTGGTGGCCCGACCCCGCGGCGCCCAGCGCGTTCTCTTCCGGAACTCTTACATTGTCGTAGACGATCTCGCAGTGATCGCTGGGACGGCCCCAGACTTCGACGCCGCGAACGATGCGGAACCCCGGCGTGTTCGTCGGAACGATGATCTGGGTCATGCGACCGGTGTCGCGCCCGGCGCCTTCCGTGCGGCACATCACGATCAGGAAGTCCGCGCGCAGCCCGTTCGACGTGAACCACTTGTGGCCATTGATGACCCACTCGCCGTCTTCGAGGCGCGCCGTCGTCTTGATCGAGCGCGGGTCCGAGCCGGCAGAGTCCGGTTCGGTCATCGAGAACCCCGACTCCATCTTCCCTTCGGTCAGGGGAACCAGCCATTTCCGCTTCTGCTGCTCGGTGCCGTATTTCAGGAGGATGGTCTGGTTGCCGGAGTTGGGCGCGACGACGCCGAACAGCGCAGCGCCGCCCGTCGTATAGGCGAGCACCTCGTTCATGTAGGCGTGTTCAAGGAAGCTCAGGCCCGACCCGCCATATTCGGGCGGCAGGTGCGGCGCCCAAAGTCCGGCCCGCTTCACCGTTTCCTTGATGGCGTCCGCGGCGCTCTTGGAGGCGGCTTGCTCGTCCGGCGTCGCGCCGTGGCGCCAGCCGGCGCCAAGGGTGCGCTCATTTGGCAGGATGTCCCTGTTGACGATCCGCGCCGTGAGATCCCGGATCTCGTTGATCCGCGGATCCAGCGTGGCGATCGGCTTCACATTCATGGCCATGGCGCTCTCCGAATGTCCTTAAGTCGCAGAGGCGCAAGGATAGGGCCGCCAGGCCGCGCCGGACTTGATGCAGGTCAAGCGTCGCGCCGGTACCCTAGGCGGCGACGAGCGCAGGTCCGCGGTCGACCTACGCAAAGTCAGACAAGGGCGGCGATCTGCGCGGCGCCCGGGCAGCTGGCGGCGGCGCCTGGCAAGGTGCAGGCGAGCGCGCCGGCGGCGAGCCCCCAGGCCAGCGCCGCCATGGCCTCGCCGGTGGCCGCCCAGCGCGCCGCGAAGGCGCCGGTGAAGGCGTCCCCCGCCCCGGTGGTGTCGACCACCTCCACCGGCGGCGGCGCGGCGGCGTGCGGCGGACGGTGATGCTCGAACAGCATCGCGCCCTTCGCGCCCATCGTCACCACCACCGCCTTGGCGACCTTTGCCAGCAGCGCTTCGCCGATGGCCGCCGCGTGGTCGTGGCCGGAAAGCGCCCGCCCCTCGCCCTCGTTGACGATCAGGATGTCGGTCAGGGCCAGCAAGGCGGGATCGATCGCTTCGGGCGCCGGGGCGGCGTTGAGCAGGGTGGCCGCGCCCGCCGCGCGGGCGATCTCGAAGGCCCTCAGCGTCGCCGCCGCTGGCGTTTCGAGTTGCGCGAGGATGAGCTTCGCCCCGCCGATCAGGTCGGCCGCCGCCTCGGCGTGAGCCGGCGAAAGCAGGGCGTTGGCGCCGGAGTCCACCACGATTACGTTTTCCCCGGCCGCATCGACCAGGATCATCGCCATGCCGGTGCCCTGGCCCTGCAGCCGCACGACGCGGTCCGTCGCGATACCGTCGGCGGCCCATAGGGCCAGGGCCTCCTCGCCGGCGCCATCGTCGCCCAGCGCGGCGATCATCGCCGTGGCCGCGCCGCAGCGGGCGGCCTGGATCGCCTGGTTGGAGCCCTTGCCGCCCGGCGACTCCAGCCTGCCCAGGCTGAGGCAGGTCTCGCCCGGCGCCGGCAGGTGGGCCACGACAAGGCTTACGTCGCGGTTGTAGCTGCCAATGACGACGATCTCGGCTGGACCCATGGCGTCCTCCACGCCAGCGTCTTAGCCTTTCGCGGAGCGCCGGGGGAAGATCGAGCGCGGGATGCGCACGTGGGCGCCCTGGCGGCCGTCCACCACCTGGGTGATGGCGAAATCGGCCGCCACGCTCATCAGCGAATAGGCGTCGTTGCGGCTGAGGCCCACGTGGTCGTGCAGCAGCCCCAGCATGTCCAGCGCGGCGTTGCGGGTGGCGAGGTTCAGATCCTCGTCGAAGCCGTGGACGATCCACCAGCTCGGCGTCTCCAGCAGCGGCCCCGGGAAGCTGAAGTCGCGCCTCAGCACGATCTGGAAGAGCACGTCCAGCGAGGCCTCGATCGCCGTGCCGGAGATCTCTCCGTCGCCCTGGCTGACGTGCGGGTCGCCGATCGAGAAGAGGCCGCCCGCCACCTGCACCGGATAGTACATCGTCGCGCCCGCCCCGATGCGCCAGTTGTCGATGTTGCCGCCGTGGGCGCCGGGCGGGATGGTGCTGACCCGGCCAGCGACGTCCATGGCGACGCCCGCGGTGCCCAGATGCGGACGCGCCGGAACCCTGATCCCCTCCAGCGCAGGCTGCCGATCGCAAGCCGGGCAATGGGTGATGGTCCCGGGGATCAGGTATTTGCCTGGGAAATCATAGGCGTAGAGCGCCTGCGCGTGGCCGGCGTTGGGATCGAGCGCATAGATGGTGACGCGCTCCTTCTCGCCGAATTCCTTGTAGAGGTAGCCCCAGTTCGCCGCCAGGTTGGAGCCGTAGTCGCAGCGCGGCGTCATGCGCAGATAGCGCACTTCCAGCATGTCGCCGGGCCTGGCGTCCTCGACGAAGATCGGACCGGTCATGATGTGAACGCCCGGCTGGCGATCGGCCTCGGGGATTTCGCGGAAAATCGCTCCCACCCCCTCGTCCATCATCAGCTCGGGCGCGTCGCCGGCGTGATGGGTGATAGCCTCGGCGTGGATGAGGTCGCCGCTCTTTACGGTCAGCACCGGCGCCAGCGCGGCGTCGAAATAGCCCCAGTGCACGGTCTTTGGAGTCGCCTTCAGCCGATGCAGAGCGCCCGGCGCCGCATCCGGCCGACTCTCCCCTTCCTCGCAGATGAACCCCATGGCGGCTTCCCCGACTGTTTCACCGTTAACGTCCGCCGAGACTAGCGCCCGGCGGGGTTTGCGTCTCGCGGGGGGAGCGGCGACGGCCAAAACAGCGCCCGATGCGGCGGTTTTGCGGGCGCCTTGGATGGCGATTGCCGAGGCTCAGCCCGACGGCGCTCAAACAAAGAGGCGTCTAGGTGCAAGACCCCCCGGGCGGGCGCTCTTAGTCTAACATCGGTTATTGAACTCGGCGGCGCTCCCGCCAGGAAGTTGCCTCATGAACACCGTAACGAAGGTCCGCACCCGTCCCCTCAAGCCCGGATTTGGCGCCGAGATCCTGGATGTCGACTTGCAGCATGCCGACCAGGCCACCATTGACGCGGTCGTGCGCGCCTTCCATCGGCACGGGGCGATCCTGCTTCGCGGTCAGACCCTGTCGCCGGGCGAGCTGACCAACTTCATCGCCCAGTTCGGCGAGCCGGAAGACCACACCCTGAGCGAATTCACCGTCCCCGGCTTTCCCAAGGTCTACCGACTGTCGAACAAGGTCGTCGATGGCAAGCCCATCGGCGCCCACAACGACGGCGTCGGCTGGCACACCGACTATTCGTACAAGCCCGAGCCGGTGATGGCGACGATGCTGTACGCCGTGGAGGTGCCGCCCGAGGGGTCAGACACCCTGCTCGCCGATTGCGTCGCCGCCTGGAACGCGCTGACGCCCGAGCGGCAGAAGCAGCTGGACGGCCTGATCGTGCACCACTCGTACCAGTACTTCATGCGCACCCGCGAATATGGCGCGCGCGAGCTCAGCGACGAGCTCAAGGCGAAGAACCCGGACGTCTACCACCCGCTGGTCCGCACCCACCCGGCCGACGGCCGCAAGGCGCTCTGGCCCTCGACCGGCACGGTGATCGAGGTGATGGGCATGCCCAACCCGCAGGGCCTGGAGCTGGTCCAGGAGCTGGTCGACTTCATCACCCAGGACCGCTTCGTCCATCGCCACAAGTGGCAGGTCGGCGACCTGCTGATGTGGGACAACCGCTGCACCCTGCATACCGGCACCCTCTACGACGACACCAAGTACGACCGCCTGATGCATCGCCTCTGGGTGCGCGGCGACAAGCCGTACTAGAACTCTCCGCATGACCAACTGGCTGATCACCGGCGTTTCGGGCGGGCTCGGCCGCGCCCTGGCCGAAGGAGCGCTGGCGCGGGGCGACGCCGTCGCCGGCACGGTCCGCAAGGGCGCCGATCTGGCCGCGTTCGAGGCGCTCGCGCCCGGCCGCGCCCATGGATTGCTGGCCGACATGACGGACGAGACCGCGATCCGCTCGGCGGTGGATGGCGCCGAAGCGGCCCTCGGCGGCCTCGACATCCTGGTCGCCAACGCTGGCTACGGTCTCGTCGGCGCGATCGAGGAGTCGAGCCTGGCTGAGATCCGCGCCCAATTCGAGGTCAACGTCTTCGGTCCGATCGCGGCGATCCAGGCGGTGCTGCCCTATTTCCGCAAGCGCCGCGCCGGGCACATCATCGCCGTAACCTCGGTCAGCGGCGTCGCCGCCTGGGCCGGCACGGGCGTCTATTGCGGCTCCAAGCACGCCCTCGAAGGTGTCACCCAGACCCTGGCTCAGGAGGTCGCCGAGCTGGGGATCAAGGTGACCAACATCGAGCCCGGCGGCATGCGCACCGACTACGCCGGCCGCTCGCTCATCGTGACGGAGCGTAAGATCGCCGACTACGACGGCGCCGCGCGCAACGCCGAGCGGATCCTAAGCGACCATGCCGGCCACGAACCGGGCGATCCGGCCAAGGTGGCGCAGGCGATTCTCGCCATCGCCGGGATCGAGACCCCGCCGCTGCAGCTGCTGCTGGGCGCTGATGCGGTGCATTACGCGACACAGCACATGGCCGCCTTCCAGACCGAGATCGGCGAGTGGGCGAAGCTCAGCCTGTCGACGGGGTGGGAAGAGTAGTTCGTCTGCCGCAGCAGTCAGACGGCGCGAAGTGTAAGGATATGAACCGCAGAGATCGCGGCGATGCGCAGAGACATCGACGCGCTTCAGCATCTCCGCTTATCTCTGCGTTCTCCGCGGTTTGATTCTAAGGACGCCGCGGCGCTCCCATCGCCGCGATCATCCTCAGCACCTCGCGCGTGCGGCGCACGTCCGCGAACGTCAGGCGCAGGTTGAGGAGGGCGGCGTTGTGCTCGGCGTCGGTGGCGGCCGCGCACGCGTCGGCGACGACGACGACCTTGTAGCCGGCCATGTTGGCCTCGCGCGCGGTGCTCTCGCAGCAGACGTTGGTCAGCGTGCCGGTGATGACGATCATGCGCGCGCCCAGCGCTTCCAGCGTGCGCGGCAGGGCGCGCCCTGGGCAGGAGAAGGCGCCGTAGCGGTGCTTGTCGAGGACGATGTCGCCGAGGGCGACGTCCATGGCGGGATAGAGTGCGTGCCCGCTCGCGTCCGCCTGCAAGGACGCGATGGCCCGCGCCACGTCCCGCCGGGCGGTGTCGTACTGCCAGTCCGGCGGCGCCGCGGGTCCCTCGAAGGTGTGGGTCTGGCGCGTCCAGATCACCGGCGCGCGGATGCCGCGCATGGCGGCGCAAAGGGCGTTGATGTTGGGGACGATGTCGCGCGCGTGGGCGTTGCCGAACACTTCGCCCTCGGCGACGAAGGCGTTCTGCATGTCGATGTTGACCAGCGCCGTGGCGCCCGGCTCCAGCGTGCGAAAGTCGTTCAGCCCCGCGCCGCGCTCGGCCGCCCAGCGGGGCAGGTGGAACCGGTGCACGCCGCCGCCTAGGCCGCGGCGCGCTGGTCGGCGGCGTCTTCGAAGACGAGGCTGGTCATGCCTAGCGAGCCGTGCTCGATCCGATCGTTCACCAGCCGCACGCGATCGCCGGCGGCGCGAGCGCCCAGCACATAGAGCAGCGGCCAGAAGTGTTCGGGCGTCGGGGCGGCGAGCTCAGCGTCGCGCCCCAGGCGGGCGAAGTCGATGACGCGCTGCGGCTCGTCCTTCAGCACCGCGTCGCGGATCTCGCTAAGGAACCTGGCCGACCAGTCGAAGGGCGCGCTGTCCCGCTCGCCCCAGTTCATCGCCGAAAGATTGTGCACGATGTTGCCGGAACCGATGATCAGCACCTCCTCGCCCCTCAGCGGCGCGAGCCGTCGGCCGATGTCGAACCGCTCTGCAGGCGTCAGGCTGACGTCCAGGCTGAGCTGCACGACCGGAATGTCCGCCTGCGGATAGATTTTCGTAAGCACCGACCAGGCGCCATGGTCGAGGCCCCATCCGCGCTCGTCGAGCGTCACGGGCCGGGGCGCGAGGAGCTCGGCGACGCGCTGGGCCAGGGCCGGGTCGCCGGGCGCCGGATACTGCATGTCGAAGAGCGCCTTGGGGAAGGACGCCCCGAAGTCATGGATCGTGCGCGGGCGCGCCATCGCGGTGACCGCGACGCCCTGGGTCTCCCAGTGCGCCGAGATGCAGAGGATCGCCTTCGGCCTCGGGATCGCCGACGCGATCTCGGTCCAGGCGCGGCTGGTCTCGTTGGTTTCCAGCGCGATCATCGGGCTGCCGTGCCCGAAGAACACCAGCGGCATGCGGGTGGCCATCGCCTAGCCCGCCCGCGCGCCGACCGGACGCCGCTCGCTGCGCGCCGACCAGGCGGACCGGTAGCGCGGCACCAGCCAATGGTTGAACTGGCCCTGCGCGCCCTCCTGCCAGGAATAGCGGCCGCGCCTGGCGAAGCGCGACCTCAGGCCCGTCTGCACCAGCCCGTCCACGTGCATGTCCTGGGCGATGATCTTGCCGGCGCTGGTCATGATCATCTCCAGCCGGTGGGAAAAGGCCGGGTCGTCCATGGCGCCGGGCGCCACCAGCAGGCCCGTGTCCTGTTCCATGGTCTCGGGGCCGGTGGCGCGCAGGATCAGGTAGATGACCATGTCGCTGGAGAGCACCAGCGAGAGGGTCGGCGGCACGTTGGCGAAGGTCATCCGGCCCCGGTCCGCGGCCGTCAGCTTCGGGAACACCGGCAGCACCGCCCGCTGGGTCGGATTGAAGCTGGCGTCCGGGTGCAGGGTGCCGTTGAAACGCAGGAAGCCGGCGTCGCCCGGGTCGGAGTTAGGGAACGTCGCCAGCTCGCTCGGCACGAAGTCGTGCAGCGGCCCGTGATGCAGCTTGTTGGCGTGGTAGCCGTCGTTGTTGTTCTCGAACATCACCTTCCAGTTCCAGGCGAACTGGCCGGTCATGGTGGTGGCGCTCTCGGCGTTGGCCAGATCGTACCCGGCGATCGCCTCGGCTACCCTGGCGAGGCGCGGCGCGAGCGGCTTGGCGTCGGGATCGAAGTTGATGAACAGGAAGCCCAGCCAGGTCTCGACCCGAAACTCGGGCAGCCGCACCGCCTTCTTGTCGAAGTCGCAGGTGCGCTCCATCGCCGGCGCGTTCACCAGGCGCCCGTCCAGGCCATAGACCCAGTGGTGGTAGGGGCACACGAAGCCGCGGGTGTTGCCCTTGCCCTCGGCCACCAGCATGGCCCGGTGCTGACAGACCGACGACATCGCCCGCACGACCCCGTCGCGCGCCCGCGCCACCACGATCGGCTCGCCGATGATCTGGGTGGTGAAGTAGTCGCCGGGCTCCTTGACCCAGTCCTCCCGCCCGACGCACAGCCACTCGTGATTGAACAACGCTTCCTTCTCGAATTCGTAGAACGCGGCGTCGGTGTAGCAGGCGGGCGGCAAGGTCTCGGCCGCGTCGAGCCCCCGAAGCGAGGTCTCGAAGCTGTCGAAGAAGGCGTCGGTCAGGATATTGGCGGGCAAGTGCGATCGTCCTTTAGATCACGGGCGGAGCGGATCTTTTAGCCCGCCCGAGGCTAACGCTTCGGCGCATCTCTCGTCTTGCATCATCGCGCATCAAAGGTTGCCGGCGCCGCTCGATGGCGAACAACTAGGCGACCTCAGACCGGCTGGCGACGTAGGCGCGCCAGCCGCCGAGGGCGGTGATGTCCTGCGCGTCGATCAGCGCCCGCGGCTCGGCGACGAAGCCCTTGACCTCCTCGCCGTCCTCCAGCGTCACCGTGCCGATGGCCAGCGGCGGCGGCACCTCGGCGACGAAACTGCCGAAGGCCTCAAGGCCAAGCTCGTAGACCTCGACCTCGATCGCGGCGCCGCCGGCCCCGACATGCACGAGCGCCGGCTTGGGCGGGGCGGCGCCCGCCATCGCGTAGAGCTTTGTAGGTCGGCGCGGTGCGGCAGCTTTGGGCCAGCTTCGCCTCACGCGAAGCCAGCTGCCAGTGCAGCGGCATGCCCTCCAGATGCGCGCCGACGACGGCGAGCTTGACGCGGGTCTTGACGCCGGCCACGTCGATCGGCGGGGCCTTCGGCATCGGCTGAACCTCCTCGTAGCGGCGGGCGAGCTCCAGCAGCTGGCGGTCTGCCCACGCCGGCGCGATCAAGCTTACGCCAAAGCCGGTGGCGTTGTCGCGAAAGCCGGCCGGAACGGCGACGGCGGCGAGGTCGAAGAGGTTCACGAAGTTGGTGTAGAGGCCCAGATTGGCGTTCAGCGCCAGCGGCTCGCTCAGCACCTCGCGGACGCGGTAGGTCGCAGCCACCGTCGGCAACAGCAGCACGTCGACGCCCCGCCAGATCGCTTCGGCTTCGCGCACCAGGGCCTTCAGCCGGTAGTAGGCGCGAAACGTATCGACCGCCGAAAACCCCAGGCCGCCCTCCAGAATCCCGCGCACCACCGGATGGATCGCGTCCGGCTGCGTGCGCAGCAGGGCTTCCACCGCGGCGGTCCGCTCGGCGACCCATGGGCCCTGGTAGAGCATCGCCGCGCCGGCTCGGAGCGGGCCGATGTCGACCTCGACCAGCCGCGCGCCGGCAACCTTCAATCGCTGGACGGCCGCCGCGTAGAGGCGGCGGGACTGATGGTCGCCGAGCCAGTCCAACTGGGCGGCGACGCCAAGCCTGAGGCGGCGGGGCCAGGCGCGCGCCCTGACGCCCGGCGGTCGACGGGAGAAGGGATCGTCCGGATCGAACCCGGCCACGACATCGTCGATGCGCTCCGCCTCGGCCGCGGTGGAGGTGAGCACGCTGACGCAATCGAGGCTGCGGCAGGCCGGAACCACCCCGCGCGTGCTCCAACGCCCGCGGGTGGGCTTCAGACCGAAGAGGTGGTTGAGCGCCGCCGGGACACGGCCCGAGCCGGCGGTGTCGGTGCCAAGCGCGAAGGCGACCAGACCCGCGGCCACCGCCACCGCCGAGCCAGAACTGGAGCCGCCGCTGATGTACTCGCGGTTGTAGGCCGAGCCGCAGGCGCCATAGGGGCTGCGCGCGCCGACCAGCCCGGTGGCGAACTGATCGAGGTTGGTCTTGCCGATCAGCACGGCCCCGGCGGCCAGCAAACGGGTGACGACCGGCGCGGTCTCGGCCGGGTCATAGGCGAAGGCCGGGCAGCCGGCGGTGGTCGGCGAGCCGGCGACGTCGATGTTGTCCTTGACCGCGAAGGGCGCGCCGGCGAGCGGCAGGACCTCGCCGGCGGCGATGCGCTTGTCGACCAGGCGAGCCTGGGCCAGCACCTGGGCCTGGGGCAACCGATGGATCCAGACCTGCGGCTGGACCGAATCGTAGGCCGCCGTACGGGCCAGCGCCGCGCGCGCGACCTGCACAGCCGAGCGCCGACCGGCGCCGACATCGGCGGCGACCTCGATCAACGACAGGCGATCGAAGGAGGTGGCGATCACGATCGTCGACCCCTTAGCCGGCGCTTCGCGCCCCTTCTCCCGAACGCGGAGAAAGGGCGGATGCGATCCCTAGTACCTGAGCGCGACCGTGCCGATGACCTGCAGCGGCGGGATGTACTGATTGCTGGTCGTGAAGGTGCCGTACGGGTCGGTGTAGCGCGAGTTGATGCCCACCTCGTTGAAGACGTTGGTCGCCGCGACCGAGAAGACGAACTTCGTGCCGATCGGGGCGAACTCCACGAAGAGGTTCGCCACCGTATAGGCCGGCACCTTGTCGAGCATCGGGTCGTTGAAGATCCGCGCCCACTCCTGGCCGCGATAGACGACCTGGGCGCGGGGCGTGAGCGGGCCGAGCGGCGTGTCGAAGCGATAGGAGACCGAGAACGAGCCGGAGACGTTCGGCATGTCCGGCGGCTGCTTGCCGCTGATGTCGGTCGAAGCAGCGACCACCGTATTCCAGCACGTGAGATTGCCAGGGGTCGCATTTGGTGGTGGTGCGCCAAAGGCGCTGAAGAAGGCGCACGGGCCGAAGAAGCCCCCGGTGAAGTTCGGGCCCTCGATCGCATTGGCGATGGTCGAGTCGATAGTCTTGTACGAACCGACCACGCGGCCGCGCTCGAGCGCCAGCGAGCCGTCGACGTGCAGGCGCCCGTCGGTCGAGACGTAGTTACCCTCGAACTCGATGCCGTAGTCGTCCACGCGCGGAACATTGGTCAGACCGCCGGCGAACGGGATCGGGTCGGTCTCAATATACTGGAAGTTGTGGTGGATGTAGTAGAAGGCGCTGACGTTCAGTCGCAGCGTATGGTCGAAGAACATGTTCTTCGAGCCGATCTCCAGCGCGTCGTTGGTCTCGGCCTTGGCCACCAGCGGCAGGATGAAGCCGGCCGAGCCGTTGACGGCCCCGGGCTTGTAGCCGCGGGAAATGCTGCCGTAGATCATGTTGTCGGACGTCAGATCGTCGTCGGCTTCAACGCGCCATGTAGGCAGATCGGTCGAGATCTTGTTGTTGATGAAGCTGTGCCCGAACGCCGAGAAGTTGTAGCTCGGGTCCTGGTCGAAGTCGTGATTGTAGCGGATCCCGGCCGTGAGGCGCAGCGTATCGCTGACATGGTAGGTCGCCTGGACGAACACTGCGGCGGACCAGTGAACCGCGTAGGAGTTGTTGCCGTAGGAGAGGTTGGACGGCTGGTTGTTCGCATTGATCGGCTTCTCAAGCCCGGGCGGCGGCGCGAGCGGGTCCGCAGCCGCCTGGGGCAGTTGGAAGACCGTCGGTGGCGGCGAGCACCCGCCAAAGATGGCCGGGTTGGTGCACTCGAACTCAAGCACGAATTGGCGGCTGCTCTGGTTCAGGTAGAAGGCGCCGACGGTCCACTCGAGCTTCTGGCCCGGCGGCGAAAGGACGTCGAACTCCTCGGTCCAGTTGTTCACCCAGGTGTTCCAGGCCGCCACATCGTCGTACTGGCCGAGCAGCGAGAAGGCGCTGCGCGATGAGTCCTCCCGCTGCTGGTGAGCCAGGTACTGGTAGCCGGTCACCGACTTGATGATGAATCCCGGATGATCCCATTCGAGGTTCAGGTGCGCGACGTCGTTCTCCAGACGGAAGTGCGCCGGATAATCCTGGAAGACCACCCTCGGGTTGGGCGACGGATCGAGGACGTTCTTCTGCGCATCGCCGTGTTGATCGGCGTAGTAGCCCTGCAGCGTCAGCGTGGCGCTGAAGTTGTCGCTCGGCTTCCACATCAGCGCGGCCTTGCCGCTCTCGTCGTGCTGGTCGTCCAGGGTGAAGCCGGGAATCAGCGGGTCGGTGGTGAAGCCGGTGCGATCGAATTTCTGGGCGGAGAAGCGCACCGCCCAATCGTCGCCGATCGGGATGTTCATCTCGGCGCGCTCGCGCGTCAGTCCGTAGCTGCCGATGCTCACGTCACCCTTCGCATCGAAGTCATGCAGCTTAGGCTGCTGGGTGTTGATGATGATCGCCCCACCGATGGAACTCTCGCCGTAGAGGGCGCCCTGGGGCCCGCGCAGCACCTGGATGTTGGCGATGTCGAACAGCGTCTGGTCGAGCGAGATGGTGTTGGCGATGTAGACGCCGTCGACGAACTCGGAGACGCCCGGCACAGTGGTCAGCGAGTTCTCCGGCGTCTCGGAGCCGACGCCGCGGATGGTGACCAGGTTCTCGAAGCCTGAGGCCTTGGTCACCTCCAGGCCAGGCACCGTGCCGTTGAGGCCGGCGACGTTGGTGACGAACGACTGGTCCAGCGTCTGGGCGTTCACCGTCGAGATCGCCAGCGCCGCTTTCTGGATATCGACATCGCGCCGCTCGGCGTTGACGGTGATCGGCTCGGCCTGCGAGCCAGCTTTGTCGGCGGTCGCGGCGTGAACCGCGGCGGGAAGGCCCAGCGCAGCCAGGCAGGTTGACAGGATGAGATAGCGTCTCAGACGCAGCGACGGATTCGTCATGACCCCCTCGAAGTTGTTTGTGGTTGGGCGCTTTGTCCTATGGCTCGCCGGGCTAAGGAAGGCCCGCGGGGCGCCGGTTTGACTCGGTGACTGCAATTGGCTGCAATCTGCCCGGATGTTAATCTCGGGTGACGCTTCGATGTCAAATATTTAGCAGTTGGCGTACGTGAATCAGCAAGCTCCTGTCACCCGAATGCGTCAGTCTTAGACCCAGGATTGTAGCGATCATCGGGAACCCCCCGACGGTTCACTTAACGGCGACACGACCGACGGCTACCGATGGCCTTATCGGATCGAAGGTTATACTCAAATAGCCCCATTCAGCGGCGCGAACACTTGCAACGCCGCTGCTTCGCACGACTATAATCTGGCCGCCCCCCTCAGGCTGGCGCCTTGGCCCGTCCCCACACTTCGCGCGCCTTCTCGAAGACGCCCTGGTCGAACGAGAATTCCACTGTGTTGCCGTCCGGATCCTTCAGGAAGCAGATGTAGCCGATCTGCTTGGGCATCTGCAGCGGTCCGAAGCCGAGACAGCCCTCGGCCTTTCCACGTGCGGCCACGTCGTCCACCAACTCCTTGCTCGTGAGCTCGATGCCGATGTGGGCGAAGGGGCCCATCGGCGGATGGGCGGCCGGCGCGAACGGGTCGTGCCCTTCGAAGAACTGTCCGAGCACCAGCACGAACGGCGAGTCGGGCTGACTGGCGTCGCCGAGCCAGGCGTTCTTGCCGTCCCGGTCCTCGCCCTTGCTCAGCTGCGTCAGGTGGGTGAAGCGCTCGTACCACGCGATCGAAGCGTCGATGTCCTTCACGCACAAGGCGATATGGGTCCAGGTCGACCGCTTGGGGCCGATCGAATGACTGACCTGCGCCGTCATCGTGCTTTCCCTTCGCGAGGCCGCCGCCGTATGGCGACGATTGAGCCGTTCGGAGCGAACGCTAGCATGGCGCCCGGCCCGCGACTTGCCCGTAGGCGCACGATCGTTTCCCACGAGGCGCCAAGTCGTTGAGGTCCGCCGCCGAGCGGGAGGCGGGAGGTCAGCTATCCGGCGCCAGCTTGGGATAGCCGCCCTTGTGGTAGAGCAGCGGCGTCGCCGCCGACGTGTGCTCGATCCGCAGGCCGCGGCCGACGGCGATCAGGTGGTCGCCCGCGGCGTGAATACTCTCGGTGACGCAGTCGATGAACACCGGGGCGATTTCCAACTGCGGCGCGCCGCCCGGCGTCACGCGGTAGGGAAACTCGGCGAAGCGGCCCGTCAGCGGCTCGCTGGCGAAACGACGCGCCGCTGACCGACCACCTTCATTGAGGATGTTGACGCCAAAGAGGCCGGCGCGTTCGAAGGCGGCGCGGATCGGGTTGGCCAGGTCGAGGCAGATGAGCAGCAGCGGCGGATCCAGCGACACCGAGCAGAACGCGTTGATCGTCGAGCCGACCGGCGCCTCGCCGTCCCAGGTGGTGACGATGGTGACGCCGGACGGGAAATAGCCCATCGCCGTGCGCCATTCGGCCGGGTTCGGACCCGGCGCGCCGCCCTTTACAGCACTGGCCATGACGTCCTGTTGGGAAGCTGGGTGCGGGCGATCAGCGCCAGCCCCGCGGCGCGCGCGTCGGCCAGCAGCTTGGCCTCGTCGAGACCCGTCGCGTGGCCGTCGTCAAGCAGCTGGACGCCGTCGACCCAGACGCTGTGCACGCCGTCCGACGGCGCGCAGAGCGCCAGTTGAGCCGGGGCGTCGAAGATCGGGCCCCATTCGGGCCGGTCGGTGTCGTGGAGCACGATGTCGGCCTTCTTGCCGACCTCCAGCGAGCCGATCTGCGCTGCCATCCCCAGCCCCTTGGCGCCGTTGAGCGTCGCCATCTCCAGCATCAGGGAGGGCGGGAAGATTTCCTGGTCGCGGCGAGCGTCGCGGAACACACTGGCCATCAGCCGCGCTGAGCCCAGAATATCGGCCGGGATGCCGTCGGTGCCCAGCATGACGTTGACCCCGGCCTCGATCATCTCCGGATAGAGCCCGCTCTGCGAAAGGCCGAAGCCGCCCTGGAACGCCGCGTGGGCGCAGTGGATGGCGTTGCTTCCGGAGCGGACGAGGATCGCCAGTTCGGCCCGGTCGATCTGCGCCAGGTGGGTCAGCGCCACGTTCGGCCCCAGCACGCCGAGGTCCTCAAGATGCTCCAGCGGCCGGCGCCCATAGGTGGCCAGGAACCACTCGGGATCCGAATCGCGCGGGCTCATGTGGGCGGTCACCACCAGGCCGTGCTGATCGGCCAGAGCCTTGGCGGCGCGCCAGACCTCGTCCGAATTGGTGGAGTGCCCGACCAGGATCGGCCAGGCCGCCAGCCTCGCCTCGCCGTCGTCGGGATAGCGCGCGATCTCCGATTCCAGCACCGAGATGGCGGCGGCGGAGATCGCCTTCGCATCCTCCGACCCGCGTGCGCGACCTTCCACCCACTCGCCGACTCGCCCGCGCACGCCGGTCCCCGCCAGCGCCTCCATCACCGCGTCCAGGTGGCTGACCGTGCCGGCCTCGACGAACGTGGTCGTGCCGCCGCGGATCATCGCCAGCGCCGCGCACCGAGCCGCGATCGCCTCGTCCTCAGGCGTCTGGGCCCGGAAGATCGGGATCACCCAGCGCATCAGCCGCTCCGACCAGCTATCCTCCGGCCCACCGCGCGCGAAGCCGCGGGTCAGGGGGTCGCCGGTGATGTGGATATGGGCGTCGACGAAGCCGGGGGTCGCCACGAAACGGCGCCCGTCCAGGGTCCGCCTGGCGCGCACCGTCCGCGCCAGCGCCTCGCGCTTGCCAACCGCGACGATCCGGTCCGCGGCGATCGCCAGCGCGCCGTCGGTGATGACGCGCCGATCCGCGTCCATGGTGATGAGAGTCGCGCCGGAGATGACGAGGTCTGCAGGGATCGGCGGCGGCTCGCTCATTCGGCGGGCGCTCCGACGGGACGGGCCGCGTCGGCGACCTTCACGGCCGGGGGCTTGAGGAACAGCGTCGCCACGAACATGGCCACGGTGACCGCGCCGCACAGCAGGAAGAGGCCCTCGAAGGTGCCGGTCACGTCATGCGCCTTGCCGCCGATCGCCGGCCCGGCCGCAGCGATCGTCGAGAGCAGGCACATGATCGAAAAGAGCTCGAGGTTGGCGCGCTTGCCGAAGTACTTCAGCAACATCACCGTGGGCGGCGTGAACGACAGGCCGTAGCCGATGCCGACCCCGACCGCGAACACGCTCATCAGGCCCCACTCGCGCGCCTCGGCCAGGGCGAACTGGCCGATCGCGACGGCGCTCATGCAGATCAGCATCAGCGTCTTGGTGGACACCCGCTCGCCGAGCCACCCTCCGACCAGCGAGACGGCGACGCCGATGGCGGCCTCCAGGCTGAGCATCGCGGCCGCGTCGACCTTGGCCACGTGGTGTTCGATCAGGTGTTGAGGCGCGAAGGCGTGCGCCGTGGTGTTGATCAAGAGGTAGGTCGTATAGACGCCGAAGATCACATAGAACTGCGGGGTCCTCAGCGCGCGTCGCACGGTCCAGTCGTGCAGCCCTTCGATGAGTTCGCCCGGTCCGACCTGCTCGGGCGCCGCGGTGAAGTGGGCCCGCTCGTCATGGCGCGCCGGCGTGGTGAAGATGGCGAACAGGCCAGCAACCGCCGACATGACCACATACGTCCACCAGTAGGGCCGCCAACCACCCGTGAGGCCCTCGACCGCCACATAGATCTGCGGGCCGGCGACGCCGCCCAGGGTGCCGATGGCGAAGTAGGCGCCGAGCGCCGTCGATCGGCTCTTGAACACCTCTGTCAGCACGTGGCTGCCCGGCACGGTCGAGACCAGCGAGAAGGCGATGCCGACCAGCGAGGTGGCGGCCAGATACGCCCAGACCGACTGGGTCAGCGCCATGGTGGAAAAGCCGGCGATCATGGTCACCATGCCGACGGCCATCGTTCCCCTGACGCCGATGCGGCGGATCAGCACCGCCGGGATCAGGCTGCCCAGGCCGCAGGCGACGCCGAGCAGGGTGTAGCCCCAGCCGGCCTGCTCCCAGCTCCACTTCATTTCGGTGACCATCGCCGGCAGCGCAACGCCCAGGGACGAGAACGCTCCGGCCGTGATCACGAAATAGATCAGGCTGAGGGAGGCGAAGGCGAACCAGCGGGCGGAGGGGGCTTGGGTCAAATGAGCGGCCTACTCGCGCGTATAGTTGGCCGGGATCTGCGCATCGGTCCCACCCTTTACCCACAGGATGATCTCGTTGCCCCACGGATCGGCGAAGGCGTGGTTGAAGCCGTTGAACTCCTTCCAGTAGTGGTCCTTCCAGAGCAGCGACGCGCCACGGTCGAGGGCGCGTTTCAGGATCGCCTCGTGGTCCTGGCCGTCGCCGACCAGGATCCAGATCCGGGCCTTGCGCCCCTCCCCGGCCAGCGTGCGCGGCGCGACGCCCTCCGGGTTCGGGTGCGGCCGAGCGTTCGCGGCCTTGAAGATGCCCAGGTGCAGGTTGCCGATCTCGCTCTCCGAACCGTCGGGATTGAGGTAGTTGCCGCCCGGCACCATGCGGTGGAAGACGCCGCGCGGGCGATCGTCATCGCGCCAGCCGAAGACGTCGGCGTAGAACTTCCCCGCGGCCGCGGGATCGTCCGAGGCCAGGTCGACGAAGATCAGGGTGTTGGGCGTGGTGGTCATGCTCGGCTCCTTAAGATCCTTGGCCGCTCAGCTCGCGTATTCGGCGCGCTTTGGCGTGAAGACGTCGAGGTTCAGCACCGGCTCGTCACCCACCACCTCGCCCCAGTGCCGCGCGTTCGGCGGCACCACCAGCAGGCCGCCTGGGCCCAGGCGCGTGACGGTATCGCCGATGTGGAAGTCTATCTGCCCGGCCAGGATGTAGACGATCTGCTCGTGCGGGTGGTCGTGGGGCCGAGGCTCATGGCCGGGCTGCAGCCGGTTCAGCGAGACGGTGGCGCCATCGCCGGAGAAGGCCTTCCGCTCCACCCCCTCGCGCACCGGCTCCCAGGGCGCCGCGCTCCAGTCGATCTTGTGAATGTCCATCATCGACCTCCGTTCTCGATGCTAGGCCGCCCCATAGCCGCCTCCGCCTGGGGTCTCCAACACCACCACGTCACCGGGCTGCATCGTCATCTTCTTGCCCTCGGAGACTGGCTTGCCGTTGACCAGGAACCGTCCCGCCGCGCCATCGCCGCCGCCGTCGAGGCCCTCGGGGCCGCGGTCGAGCCTGGAGGGCACCGCGTTCAGCAGCCACGGCTTGTCGGTGCGCATGTGGAAGCCGATCACCTGTCCGTCGCCGCCGCGCGAGCGGCCTTCGCCGCCTGAGCCGAGCCTAAGCTCGCGCCGGTCGAACACGATCGGCATCGAGGCCTCCAGGATCTCCACCGGCACAGCGGCGACGCCGGTCGGATAGCAGGTGGCGCTGGGCCCGGGCTTGGTCAGGCGCGCGCCCATGCCGCCGGAGTAGTTGAACATCGAGGAGGTGAAGGCCTCGCCCGAGTCGCGCCGGCCCTGGATCTGCACGGTCCAGACGGCGCCCGAGCCCTCGGCCAGCACCCGCTCGGGCATCACCTGGTGCAGGGCCTTGAGGATCGGCATCGGCACGAACATGCCGACCACGTGGCGCGCGTTCAGCGGCGAGGGATACTCGGCGTTGACGATCGAGCCCTTCGGCGCCGCCACCTTGATCGGCGCCAAGGAACCGACATTGTTGGGCTGCTCGGGATTGAGGCAGCTGCGCACAGCGAAGGTCGAATAGGCGTGGGTGTAGTTCATCACCACGTTGATGCCCATCGGACTAGCGCCTGAGCTGCCGTCGAAGTCGATCGTGACTTCGCCGGCGACGTTGTCGATGGTGACCGCGGCCTTCAGGGTGATGACGTCGCCGCCCGGCACGTCGAAGCGGCTCTCGCCATGCCAGGTCCCCGCCGGCAGCGCCCGGATCGCCTTGCGCGTCGCCGCCTCGGAGCGGTCGATGATCTCGTCCGACAGCGCCTCGATGTCGGTGAGCCCCTGGCGCTTGCAGAGCGCGATCAGCCGTTCGCCGCCGGCCCGGCCGCTGGAAACCTGGGCGGCGAGGTCGCCGAACACATGGTCGGGCGTCCTGACGTTCGAGCGGATGATGTCGTGGATGGTCGCGTTCGGCTCGCCAGCTTCGTAGAACTTCAGCGGCGGAATCCAGAGGCCCTCCTCGTGGATGTCCCTCGCTCCCGCGCCGATGCCGTAGCCGCCGATGTCGGTGTGGTGGATCGTCGAGCCGATATAGCCGATCAGCCGCTCGTCCCAGAAGACCGGGCAAAGGACGGTGATGTCGAAGAAGTGGCCCGCCGACATCCAGGGATCGTTGGTGATGACGATGTCGCCCGGGACGAGGCGATTGTGGAAGAGGGTGGCCAGCGTCTGGCCGGCGGCGGCGAGGGAGTTGATGTGGCCCGGGGTGCCGGTGTTGGCCTGCGCCACCATCCGCCCGCGCGCGTCGAAGAGGCCGCTGGCGAGATCCCCGGCCTCGCGCACGATCGGCGAGAAGGCGATCCGCTGCAGGGCTTTGGCCTGCTCGCTGACGATGCCGATCAGGTTCGACCAGAGGATCTCGAGCTCGATGCCGTCCATGCCCTAACCCTCGCGCCTGGCGGTGATGCAGCCGATGTCGTCCACGACGGCCTCCCAGCCGGGGGGCAACACGACCGTTGTCTCCCGCTCCTCGATCAGCGCCGGGCCGACCAGACGCTGGCCGCGCGCCAGGCTGGCCCGATCGTAGCGCTTGGCCATCGCCCCCGGCCAGAGCGGAATGGCGATCTCCGACTTCGCGGCGCCGGCCGCGCCCTGCGGCGCGCGCAGTTCGGGGACCTTGTCCTCGGGTCCCTGCGCCGTCAGCCGCCAGCTCACCACCTCGATCGGCACATGCGAGGGATTGACGCCATACTGGGCGAAGTAGGCTTCCTCGAAAGTGCGGCGGATCATCTCGGTGTCGCGCACGGCGCTCGGGTCGCTCGCAAAGCTGACCCCGACCTCGTTCTGCTGCCCCGCGTAGCGCAGGTCGGCGCCCAGGGTGAGCCGCATCTGGTCCGCCGGCGTGCCGGCCTCGGAGAGCGCCTCGACGGCTTCCGCCTTCATCTCGCCGATCAGGCGCAGCACCTCGTCCCAGTCGAGACTGTCGAGGGGGCTGAGCGCGCTTCGCACCAGGTCGAGCCGCACCGGCGTCACCAGCGCGCCGAAGGCCGAGAGCACGCTCGCCTGCGGCGGAAAGATCACCGCGACGCTCTGTAGGAGTTCGCCCACCGCGCAGGCGTGCACCGGGCCGGCGCCGCCGAAAGCCAGCAACGGCAGGCCGCGGTGGTCGACGCCGCGGTCGGTGGCGTGGGCGCGGGCCGCGCCGGCCATGGCCTCGGCGACGACGCGGTAGATCCCCGTCGCGGCGGCCTCGCGGCTGACGTTCAGTTCGGCGGCCAGTCGATCGATCGCCGAGCGCGCCGCGCCGGCGTCCAGCGGCATGTCGCCGCCGAGGAAGCCGTCGGCGTCGAGCAGGCCCAGCACCAGGTCGGCGTCGGTCACCGTCGGCAGCCGGCCGCCGCGGCCGTAGCAGGCAGGGCCCGGCTCGGAGCCGGCGCTCATCGGTCCGACCTTCAAGAGGCCCAGGTCGTCGACGGTGGCGATGCTGCCGCCGCCGGCGCCGATCTCGATCATGTCGATCGAGGGGATGGTCAGCGGCATGCCGCTGCCCTCGCAGAACCGGTACTTGCGGTCGACCTCGAAAGTCCCGGTGACCAGCGGCTTGGCGTTCTCGATCAGGCAGGCCTTGGCGGTGGTGCCGCCCATGTCGAACGACAACAGGCGCTCCAGGCCCAGCCGTTCGGCGAAGAACGCGGCGGCCAGCGCGCCGGCCGCCGGCCCGCTCTCGATCATCCTCACCGGATTGCGCCCGGCCACCTCCGCCCCGATGACGCCGCCAGACGAGAGCATGATCAGCGGCCGGTTGGCGACGCGGGCGCGCTCCAGTCCCTCCGCCAGACCCCGCAGGTAGGGCTCGGTGATCGGGGTCGTGTAGGCGTTGATGGCGGTGGTCGACGCTCGTGGGTATTCGCGGATCTGCGGCGCCACTTGCGACGAGAGCGACAGGTAGAGCTCGGGCGCCTTGGCCTGCAGCACCTTGGCGATCGCCTGCTCGTTGGTCCCGTTGCGGAAGGCGTTGATCAGGCAGATGGCGACGGCGGCGACGCCGGCGCTCTTCAACTTCGGGACCAGCGCGGCGACCTCGTCCTCGTCGACGCCGCGCAGCACCTCGCCGTCCGCCAGGATCCGCTCGTCGACCTCGAAGGTGAGCGAGCGCGGGATCAGCGGCTCGGCGAACTCGATCTGCGGATCGTACATCTCGTAGCGGTGCTCGTTGCGGATCGGCAGCACGTCGCGAAAGCCCCGCGTGGTGATCAGAGCGGTGGGCTTGCCCTTGCGCTCGATCAGGGCGTTGGTGACCACTGTGGTGGCGTGCACCACGACGCCGTCCACCGCTTCGGGACTCACGCCAGCCTTGGCGAGGGTCAGATCCACGCTGCGGAAGAAGCCCTCCAGCAGGTCGTGGTGGGTGGTCAGCGTCTTGTCGACGACGAGCGAGCCGTCGGACCCGCGCAGCACCGCGTCGGTGAAGGTGCCGCCAATGTCCACCGCCAGGGAGTACGACACCGCTAGAGCCCCTTCCATCCGAGCCAGCGCGAGGCAGCGGCGGCCGCTTGCGTCACCAGGGCGACATGCTGCGCCGACGGCGTCGGCGGAATGAACTGGCTCGCGCCCACCAGCGCGATCGCGCCTTGCCAACGTCCGCGATGGTCGAAGACCGGCGCCGCCAGCGCATTGACCCCGATCTGCACGGCGTCCGCCGCGGTCGCCCAGCCCTGCCGGCGGACCTCATCGACGCTGGCTCGGACGGCGGCGGGATCGGTGATGGTGTGCGCTGTCCAGGCCGAGAGCGGCGCGGACAGCACCTCGTCCAGGAGTTCCGATGGACCAAAGGCCAGGGCGATCAAGCCGTGGGCCGAGGCGTGGAAGTCGAGCCGCGCGCCGGGGCGGATGCCAAACTCGATCAACGTCTTGCCCTGAAGCATTTCGACCACCGTCACCGCCCCTTCGACCATGGTCGAGGCGGTGACCGCCAGGCCGGTCGCCTCGCGCAGCGGTCCCATGACCGGGCGGATCGCGCCCACCAGGTCGAAGCGCTCGCGCACCGCTTCGCCAAGCGCCAGCACCTTGACGCCGATCTCATAGCCGTCGGTGCGCGAATCCTGGCGGGCGTAGCCGCGCTGGACCAGGGCGCGCAGATGACGATGGGCGCGCGGCTTCGATATCCCCAGTTCGCGGGCCACCTCGGTGACGCCCCGCAGCTCACGGGACTCGGCCAGCAGCTCGAGCAGCCGCAGGATCAGGTCCACCGACTCGAGGTCCGAGGCGGGCGGGGTTTGGAGTCGATCGATGACGTCGAGCAAGCGGGCTCCTGGTTACGGTCAGCGGAACAAGAGATCGGTCAGCGAAATTCGCGCACGCTCGCCGCGCGGTGTCAATCGGCAAACACGCCAAAGCCGATAGCGACGGCGCGGACGCCCAGGGCGGTGTCGTTTACCCAGCCTGGGCCCGGCGGTACTCGCGTGGGGAGACGCCGTAGCGGTCCTTGAAGGCGCGGCTGAAATGGGCCGAACCATTGAACCCCCACCGGAAGCAGATCTCCGAGATCGACAGCCCCGCGAACACCGGGCTCGTCAGGTCGAGGCGGCAGCGCTCCAGGCGGCGGGTCCTAAGGTAAGTCGAGAAGTTCTGACCGCCGGCCGCGAAGACCTTCTGCAGCGACCGCGATGAAATGCCGTCCGCGTCCGCGACCCGCTCCAGGGTCAACTCGGGATCGGCGAGCATGGTCTCGATCGTCTGGCAGATGCGGTGCAGATGGGCGGCGCGCGCGGCGCCGGCCCCGCCCTGGGCCGCGGGCGAGCCCTCGGCGGCCAGGTTCGCCACCAGGAACTCGGTCAGGGCCAGCTCGACCGGCCGCAGCTGCTCGGAGGTGAGATCGTCCAGGGTGTCGGCGGTGGCGCGCAACAGCCCGGAAAAGACGTGGCCGAGACCGCTGTCGCCCCGAAGCCGCCCGACCCCCAAGGAAAGCGGCGCGATCAGGCGGTGGTCCAGCGCCACCCTGGGGGCGCTGATGAACAACAGTCGAAACGGCGTCGCCAGCCGCAGGGCCGCGTTCATGCCGGAAGGTCCGTAGGCGATGTCGCCTGTCGCCAGCGTCACCGTCGTCTCGCCGTCGAAGAAGGTGGCTTCGCCCTCCAGCAGCACCACCAGCCATACGGCCGCCGGCTGATTGGGATTGCGCCCCGAGATCGCCTGCGGGCTCGCCGACATCACCGAGAAATCCATGCCGAGCGGCGAGACCAGGCACGAGACCTGCCCGCGGAACGGTTCATGTTCAGGCGGCTCGCCCAGCGGCAGCCGCAGCCGGGTCAGCACCTCGCGCCAGGCCTGCAGCCGCTCGGCGCGCGGATAGCTGTCGGTGGAGAACCGCCAGGCCTTCATCGGATCCTGCGGCGACGCCTTGGCCTCGAGGCGCTGCGATGGCGGCTGGCGCATTGGGTCAGCCCCCTCCTCGCCAGGAGCCGGGCGTCGTCGCCCGCCACGTCCCGTCGGCGCCGGCGTCAGAATGGCCGGTCCCCCGCCACCGTCACCCGAAAGCCCGAGCGCACCTGCGGGAAGTAGTCCCAGGTGGCCATGTGCTGGGTGCAGCGGTTGTCCCAGAACGCGATCGCGTGCGGCGTCCAGCGGAAGCGGACCTGGAAGTTGGGATTCCGGAGGTGGGCATAGAGGAAGGCCAGGACGGCGTCGCTCTCGTCCTGCGGGATCCCGACGATGCGCGTGGTGTAGGAGGAATTGACGAACAGCAGCTTGCGCCCGGTGACCGGATGGGTGCGGACGACCGGGTGGGTGGCGCAGGGGTACTTGCGGTCCACGTCCGGAAACAGCGGCCGATAGACGTGATCGGCGTCGTGGATCGCCGTCAGGCCCTCCAGGTAAGTCTGCATGCGCGGCGATAGCGCCTCGTAGGCCGCATACATGCTGGCGAAGAGCGTGTCCCCGCCCGACTCGGGAACGGTGTGGAGATAGAGGATCGAGCCCAGAGGCGGCTCCTCGTTGCAGGTGAGGTCCGAGTGCCAGTCCTCTCCGGCGATGAACGTGGACTCGGCGTCGGCGTGGATCGCGACGATCTCGGGATGCTCGGGCAAGCCCGGGACCGCCGAATGCAGCGCCAGCGCCCCGAACGCCCGACCAAAGCGCTTGTGACTGTCGTGGTCGATCGGCTGATCGCGAAAGAACAGCACCAGATGCTCGGCGAGCGCCGCCTTCAACGCCTCGACCTGGCGCTCGCTCAGAGGATGACCGACGTCGACGCCCCGAACCTCCGCGCCGATGCGGGGCGTCAGCGGCGTGATCGTCAGTTCCCCGCGGCTCATCGGCGCTCCTCTCGGCCCTTCACCACCAATGTGGAGGCGGCGGGGGCCATCGGCTAGCATATAGGCTCACTCTCCGGAACGCCGACCATGCCGACCGAACGCCACTCCCCTCCCCGCGTCGCGCCAGCCGCGTTGGCGGAGATGATCGATCCGGCGCGCTCGGCGCTCCTGGTCGTCGACGTGCAGGAGGACTTTGCGAGCCCCACCGGCGCCATGGCGCGGATGGGCGCCGACCTCTCCGGCGTGAACGCCGTCGTGGGCCGCATTGCCGAGTTGATCGAGGCTGCGCGGGGGGCCGGCGCCACGGTGGCGTTCACCCAGGTCATGACCAGCGCCGCGACCGACTCCAAGGCCCTGAAGTTGCTCAACGCGCGCAGGGGACGCTCTCCCGATGCCCTCGAAATCTGTCGCCAAGGCGAGCGTGGCAGCGCTTACCATCGGGTGAGCCCCCGTCCGGGCGAGATCCAGGCGACCAAGCGGCTGTTCAACGCTTTCCACGGGACCAGACTGGACGAGGACTTGCGCGAGCGCGGCGTCGGGACGCTGGTGGTGGCGGGCCTCACCACCAATTGCTGCGTCGACGCGACCTGCCGCGACGCGTTTCACCGCGACTTCAACGTGCTTGTGGTCTCGGACGCCACCGACGCCTACGGAGGCGAGACCCAGACCAACGCGCTTGTCGCGCTGAGCGAGAACTGCGCGCTCATCACCGACACCGCCGCCGTCCTGGCGACCTGGAATCCTCGGCCACGCGGCAGTTGACCTGCGGCGCGCGTTGACGGCTGGATTGGGGGGTATTCCCGGAGCGACCCGATGAGCGAAACGCTGCAGGCCTTGAAGGATAGTCCCGAGCGGACGGCGCACAATCTCTGGCGGCGCGAGACGCCGGGCGAGGCCGGCTGGCGCGGCTCGGCCCGGCCGGGGTCGCCCGCCAAGTACTTCATGGTCTCGGCCGACACCCACGTGGTCGAGGCGCCGACCTATCTCAGCGAGATCGAGCCGGAGTACCGCGATCGCATCCCCAAGCTGGAGACCCATGCGGACGGTTCGCAATGGCTGGTCACCGAGGGCAACCGGCCCCAGCGGGTGAAGGCCGCCAGTCGGCCGGAAGGCGCCGGCTCGATCGAGTTCGGCGGCGGCGCCGGCGCGGCGACCAGCCCGCTCGACGAAGAGGACGCGCTGCGCAACGCCAGCGGCCGCACGGTCGAAGGGCGCCTGGCCGACCACAGGGCCGACGGCGTGGACGCCGAGCTGATGTTCCCCAACCGGGGCCTGCTGTCGTGGGCGACGCCCGATCCGGTGTTCGCCATGGCCATGTGCCGGCAGTGGAATCGCTGGACGCACGGCTTCTGCGGTCCGCACATGCAGGGGGACAATCCGCGCATGCTGCCGGCCGCGCTGATCGCGCCCGGCGACCAGGCCGGCGCCATGAAGGAGATCGGCTGGGCGGCGCAGAACGGGTTCCGCGCCGTGTGCCTCTCGAACGCGGTGATCTACGGCCCCAAGAAGTACGGCGAGCTGGAGTACAACAACCCCAGTTTCGAGGCGATGTGGCGCCTGCTGGAAGAGACCGGTCTGGTGGTCACCTTCCACGTCTCCACCGGCCGCGATCCGCGGGCCGTGGGCGGCGCCGGCGGGGCGATCATCAACTACGCCTGCCACTCGATGGAGACGACCATCGAGCCCCTGGTGCAGATGATCGCCTCGGGCGTCTTCGAACGCCATCCGCGGCTCTTCGCCGGCCTGGTGGAGAGCGGCGTCGGTTTCGTGCCGTGGCTGCTGGAAACCCTCGATCACGCCGCCAAGGCGCATCACTTCTGGGTCCGGCCGCACCTGAAGGAGCCGCCCTCCGCCTACTTCCGCCGCAACTGCTTCGCCACCTTCCAGGACGACGCGGCGGGCCTGAAAGTGGTCGAGGCCTACGACCTCGTGGACAACTTCCTCTGGGCCAACGACTACCCGCACCACGAGGGATCCTGGCCGCACTCGGCCGAGGCCATCGAGCGCACCATGGGCGGCCTCTCCGAAACCTCCCGCGCCAAGATTCTCGGCCTCAACGCCGCGCGGCTCTTCCGGCTGGACCCGAAGGCCTACGCGCCGGCGTGAGTGCGGCGGTCGCGGTCGCCGAAGAGTCTCAACGCAGAGCCGCCCTCCCGGCCTGCCGGGAGGGCTACGCAGAGAAGAAGCAGAGGGCGCGGAGAGAGCGAGGTGGCTGCGACCGGCTTTGTCTCCTCCGCGACCTCCGCGACTTCTCTGCGACCTCCGCGTTAAGACTTTTCTGCGCCTGCGGCGGGGTCCGCCAGCCGCCATTGGCACAGCGTGAACGGCGGCGCCGCGTCCGGGTGGTGCTCGAACACCGCCTCGACCTTCGCGCCGATCGGCACGGCCTGGCGGGGATCGCCGATCAGGTTGCCGAGCATGCGCACGTTCCCCGCCTGCGGCAGCTCGACCACCACGACGATGTAGGGGCAGGCGTCCTGCAGCGCCGGATGCACCGGGTGCCAGACCCGGGTCCAGCTGTAGATGAGCCCGCGCGGAGCGACCTCCACCCACTCCAGATCGAATCCCTGGTCGTCGTAGGCGATCCACTGCGGCGGCCACTGGAAGACGCCGGTGCGCGGATTGCGCTGCACCTTCAGCACGTCGTGGGCGAGACCTTCCCAGTAGGGCGCCGAGAGGCCGTTGCGCTCGGGAACCGGGATCGGCAGGCCGGCGGGAAGATAGCTTTGCGACATCAGAGCGTGGCCTCGGAACCCAAGAGGATGGTGCTGACCGGCGTCACCATCGGCCCGGCGATGGCCAGCGACACGTCGACGTCGGGAACCTGGGCGGTGGACTGTCCGCGCAGCTGGCGCACCGCCTCGATCTGCAGCTCCAGGCCGTGCATGTAGCATTCGGCGAGATTGCCGCCGCTGGTGTTGAGCGGCAGCTTGCCGGTCGGGGCGATCAGATTGTCGAGCTGAAGGAACGTCATCGCCTCCTCGGGGGCGAAGAAGCCGTGCTCGACGAGGGCCATCAGGACGCCGCCGGTGAAGTTCTCATAGGCCTGCACCACGTCGACGTCCGCCGGCCCGACGCCGGCCATCTCGTAGAGCCGCGGCGCCAGCGTCTGGAAGTGCGAGCTGGCCAGGTCCGGGGTGGCGAACCCCGCCGGGGTCGAGTGCACGCGGTAGCCGGCGCCGATGGCGGCGCTGAGCACATAGGCCGGGCGCGCTTTCAGGTCCTTGGCCCGCTCGGCGGAGACCAGGATCAGCGCCGCGGCGCCGTCGTTCTCCATGCAGCAGTCGTAGAGATGGAAGGGTTCGGTGATCCAGCGCGACTGATCGTACCCCTCTTCGGTCAGCGGCCGGCCGTACATCACCGCACGCGGGTTGGACTGGGCGTGGTGGTAGGAGGCCATGGCGATGGCGCGCAGCGCTTCCTGGCCGATGTCGTGCTCATGCATGAACCGCGTCACCTTGGGCGCGTACCACTGGGCCGGCGACATCTGGCCGTAGGGAACCGTCAGCGCCATGTCGCCGGTCAGCGTCGGCGCCCGCGGCCCTTGCCCGAAGCGCCCGAACTGACCCTGGGCCAGGGCGCGGTAGACGACCACGCAGTCGGCGAGGCCGGTGGCGATGGCCGCCGCCGCGTTGGCGACCG
>JBIOEF010000009.1:0-57011 GCA_044445785.1 Caulobacterales bacterium | reverse complement strand
CTGCTGGCCGCCGGGGCCCGGGAGATCGTCGTCGTCGTCGCCCCTGACGCGGAGGGCCTGGCGCAGGAGGCGCTGGGCGACCTTCCCCGCTGGCGCGCCATTGGCGGCGGGGAGTCGCGGTCGGCGTCGGTGAAGAACGGCCTGGCCGCGCTGACGGCGGGCGACGAGGAGATCGTGCTGGTCCACGACGCGGCGCGCCCGCTGCTCACCGCCGCCGCCATCGAGCGGCTGCTGGGCGCGCTAGAGACCGCGCCCGCCGCGATCCTGGCGCTGCCGCTGGCCGACACGCTGAAGCGGGACGACGGCGCAGGCGCGATCGCCGAGACGCCTTCGCGGGCGCATCTCTGGCGCGCGCAAACGCCGCAGGGCTTTCGCCTGGGCGCGCTGAAGGCCGCCTTCGCCGCCTGGCCAGAGGGCGAGGAGCCTACCGACGAGGCCATGGTGGTCGAGCGCGCCGGCGGCGCCGTCGCCCTGGTCGCCGGCGATCCGGCCCTCGCCAAGCTGACCTATCCGGAGGATTTCGCCATGGCCGAGAGGCTCGCCGGCGCCCACCGCGTCAGTCGCATCGGCCAGGGCTTCGACGCCCATCGCTTTGGACCCGGCGATCAGGTGATGCTGTGCGGGGTCGCCATCGCCCACGACCGGGGCCTGATCGGCCACTCCGACGCCGACGCGGGCCTCCACGCGCTCACCGACGCCTTGCTGGGCGCCATCGGCGAGGGCGACATCGGCGACCACTTCCCGCCCAGCGACCCGCAATGGAAGGACGCCTCGTCCGACCGGTTCCTGACCCATGCGGCGGCGCTGGTGGCGGCGCGCGGCGGCCGGGTGGTCAATGTCGACGTGACCCTGATCTGCGAGGCGCCGAAGATCAAACCGCACCGCCAGGCGATGCGCGCGCGGCTGGCCGAGCTGCTGGCGATCGACATCGGCGCGGTCAGCGTCAAGGCCACCACCACCGAGGGCATGGGCTTCACCGGCCGGGAAGAGGGCCTGGCGGCTCAGGCGGTGGCGGCGGTGGAACTGCCGGCCTAGGCGTCCCGAGGTCCCACCTCGCTGCGGTCCGTCGCACCAGGGCGCCGAAGAGGTTGGTGTAGTCGTCGGTCCAGGGCGCGACGCCGCCGGCGTTCGCTACCGTCCAGCGCGGATCGCCCGCGAAGGGCTGGAGCGAGGCCGCCGACTTGCCGACGATCACCGCATCCTCGTCCGCCGCCATCAGGATCGAGACCCCGAACGGGTGGGCATAGGTCTGGGCCAGCGCCGGGGCGCCGGCGGCGATCGCCACCGCCTGCGCCGGGCGCAGTAGGTCGAGGTTGCGGTTGGAGAGGTGCAGGATGAGGACGCCATCCGGCCTCAGCTTGGAGAGGTACATCCTAACCGCCTCCACCGTCAGCAGGTGTGCGGGCACGCTGTCGGAGGAAAAAGCGTCGATCAGCAGGAGGTCGTACGACCCGGCCGGCTGCCTTGCGAGGGTCAGGCGCGCATCGCCCAGCGTATAGGCGATGGCGCCGCGGGCGCACTGGGTGGTGTAGCTGAAATAGGCCGGGTTGCTGGAGACGCGCACCACCAGCGGATCGATCTCGAAGAAGCGCAGGGAGTCGGTCGGCCGCGTGTAGGTCGCCACCGTCCCGGTCCCCAGCCCTACCGCGCCGATCGAGAGCGCCGGTTTGCGCGCCAGCTCGGCCTGGAACACCTGGCCGATCGGCGTCGAGTGCGCATAGTAGACCAGGGGCCGGCAGCGATAGGGGCCGGCCTGCGCCTGGCCGCCGTGCAGGGTCGCGCCGTGGATCAGCATCCGCACCTCGCCCCCCAGGCTCGGCAGGTCGGTGTGCGCCATGCGGAGGACACCGAAGAAGCTGCGCCAGCTGGCCACCACGTCGGAGCGTTCTGAGACCCGCTCGGCGGCCAGCACCAGGGAGAAGATCACCGCCAGGAAGAGCAGCGCTCGCTTCCGAAGCACGATGGCGCACCCCGCGGCGAGGCCCAGCAGCGCCGGCGCCACTACCGCCGGCGAGACGACCCGGCCCACGGCGGCGGCGAAGGGCGCGACGATCGCCGCCGGGTGGCTGATCTGCGCCGCTGAAAGGGCGATGAGCGCGCCCGCCAGCGCCACCGCCCACTCCCAGAGCCGCGCCCGTCCCTCGCCCCACGGCCGGACCAGGCAGCTGGCCACCAGCAAGGCTGGATATTCGACCACGCTGTTGAAGATCGCCGGGGCGACGAAGGCGTTGAACGCCCCGCCGACCACCCCGCCAACGCTCATCCAGATGTAGAACTCGGTGAGCCGCGCCGGGTCCGGGCGCCGCGCCACCAGCGCCTGGTGGCAGATCAGCGCGGTCAGGAAGAACGCCGTCAGATGGATCGCCAGCGCCTGCAGGAAACCGGCGGCGGAAGCGTGGATGAAGACGGCGCAGAGGGCCAGCGCGGCCGACTGCAGGGTCAGCGCCACGGCCGGCGGGATCGCCGGCTTCTCCTGGAAGGCGATGATGAAGGTGACGAGGTAGAGCGCCAGCGGCGCGACCCAGAGGAAGGGCGCCGAGCCGATGTCCGTGGTGACATAGCTGGTCACCCCCAGCATCAGGCTGGAGGGGATCGCGGCCAGCGCCAGCCAGGTCAGGCGCTGGCGCCAGCTGGCGGCCGGGCCGGCGGCCAGGGCCGGCGCGGCGCCGCCCACGGCGCTCGCGTACCGCCAGACCGCGGTCCCGAGGATCGCCGCGACGATCACGAAGACGCCGTAGCCCGCGCTCCAGCTGCCGGTCTGGGCGCGCAGGGTGAGGTTCGGCTCCAGCAGCACCGGATAGGCGATCAGCGCGATCAGGCTGCCGAAGTTGCTGGCGGCGTAGAGCACATAGGGCTCCCTCGCCCCCTCGTGGCGCACCACGCGGGCGTGCCAGGCCTGGACCAGTGGGGCGGTCGCCGAAAGCGCGGCGAAAGGCGCGCCGATGGAGACCGCCAGCACACCCACCAGCCAGAGCGCCGGCGCGTCCGGCGGCGGATCGCCGAGGATTCCGCTCACGCGCAGCGGCAGGGCCAGCGCGGCGATCAGCAGCACCACCAGGTGAAGCACGATTTGGACGCGCACCCGGCCGATCCGCTGCAGCAGGTGCGCGTAGAGGTAGCCGACCAGCAGCGCCATCTGGAAGAACGCCAGGCTGGTGTTCCACACCGCCGCCGAGCCCCCCAGCACCGGCAGCACCAGCCGCGCGATCATCGGCTCGACCACGAACACCAGCGCGGCGCTGAAGAACACCGTCAGCGCGAACAGCAAGGCCGGGATCGGCGCCCGCTCGTCCGTCGCCGCCCGCGATCCGACGTCCGCCGCTCCGGCGATTTCAGTCATTCTCGCAATTGCCCTTGAAAGCCTTGGCTAGGCGATGTTGGTCTGCGTCGCGCCAGATTGGCTAGGGCTTGGAGGAGCGTTGAATGTTTTCGTTGGAAATTCAGACCCTGGCCCGTTTGGTGATCGACGACGCGCGCGAGCGCAGCCTGCGCCTGGTCACCGCCGAGAGCTGCACCGGCGGGCTGGTCGCCGGCGCGATCTGCTCCATCGCCGGCGCCTCGGACGTCTTCGAGCGCGGGTTCGTGGCCTACACCAACCGCGCCAAGCAGGAGCAGCTGGGCGTCTCCGGCGACCTGATCGCCGATCTCGGCGCCGTCTCCGAGCCGATCGTGCGGATGATGGCCGAGGGCGCGCTGGAGAATTCCCACGCCCACGTCTCCGTCGCCATCACCGGCGTCGCGGGCCCGGGCGGCGGGACGCCGATGAAGCCGGTGGGCACGGTGCATTTCGCCACCACCCGGGCCAACCAGTCGGTCCATCATCGCCATGAGTTCTTCGACCTGGACAGCCGCGAAGAGATCCAGCTGGCCGCCGTGCAAGTGGCGCTGGAGATGTTGCGCGATCGTTTGCGCTAGCCGGGGCGCCCGCTCTCACCGGCGCGGCCGCGCAAGCGCCTGTGGACACGCGAAAATTCCGCATGCCTGGCGGCCTGCTTAAGTATATCGTTCCCGCAACAAGAGACGGCTTGAGCCGTCTTTGTTGGGGTGGCTTGGGCCACGCCGGCCCTCGCCGAGCGATGGGGCTACGTCGTGATCTCGACTCGCAAAGCATTCGCCGTGCAGGCGTTCGCCCTGGGCCTGGCGTTCGCTGGCGCTTCAGGGACCCAGGCGCTGGCTCAGGCCAAGACCTCACCCAACTTCAACCACCCGCGGCAGGACGCCGGCGCCGGCGGCGCGGTGATCCCCAACCATTTCACGGTCACCGTCTGCGATAGCGGCGTCCCTGGCTGGAAGTGGTCCAACCCCTACCACATCAAGGGGCCGGGCGAGGTCACGATCACCAACAGCGGCTCGAACAAGCACGGCGGCGTACGTGAAGACGGCACCGACGGCAGCGTCGACATCATCGGCAACAGCACCGGCGAGAACACCGTCGAGTTCGACATCACCCAGGACAGCGACGGCGCCAAGGTCCACGTGGTGCTGCGCATCATCGTCATCAACTGCAGCACCGCCAACAACGCTGGCGGCGGAGGCGGCGGAGGCGCCGGCAACGTCCCCAAGCCGCCGCCAGGCCCCAACGCCAGAGAGCGAACGGCGGCGAATCTCTCGCTCAATCGCGGCGGCGGTGGCGGCGGACCACCCCCGCCCCTGCCGCCCCCTGGCGGTCCGGGCGGCGGACCGGGCGGCGGTCCCGGCGGCCCGGGAGGACCTGGAGGGCCAGGCGGTCCTGGTGGTCCGGGCGGACCCGGCGGCCCTGGCGGCGGTCCCGGCGCCGGCCCGCCTGACAGCGGCGCCAAGAACGCCCAGGATTTCAAGCACCCGCAGCAGATCTCGTGGAACGAGTTCTCGGTGACGGTGTGCGACGGCTCCGACTACGTCTGGCACAATCCCTACAACATCAAAGGGCCGGGCGTGGCCGGCAACTTCGACCAGGGCTTGGGCAAGCACGGCGCGATCCGCAGCCACGGCACGGACGGCAGCGTCGATATCATGGGCAACAGCGTCGGCGAGAACACCGTCACCTTCGACATCACCCAGGACAGCAATGGCGCGACCGCGCACGTGATCATGCACATCTACGTCATCGATTGTGGCCACCACTCGGGCCTGCATATCACCTTCGGGGTCAACCTGGGCGGCGGCGAGGACGACGAGGGCGATCGGCCCAAGGAGCCGAAGCACCAAGGCGGCGACCACCACCAGCCCTAGCGCCGGGGCGGCGGCGGATCCGGCGACCCGTAGAGCGTCTTTGCTCGCGCTTCGAAGCAGCCCACCAGGCGCCCGACGGCGCGCTGGAAGTTGGCCGCCAGCAGGGCGTCCAGCAGGCGCGTCTTGAACTCGAAGTCGATCTCGAAGGTCAGTTCGCTTCCCCCGCCGCGCCCGACGAACCGCCAGCGGTTCTTCAGCCGCCGGAACGGGCCGGAGATCAGGTCGACGTCGATGGCCAGCGCCGGTTCGTCCAGCCGCACCCGGGTCGAGAACCGTTCGTGGATGATCGAGAACCCCACCTCCGCCTCGGCGTCGAGGAGGACCACCCCCTCGCCATCGGCGCGCCGGTTCCAGGTTCGCAGGCGCATCACCCAGGGCACGAAATCTGGATAGCGCTCCACATCGCCCACCAGCGCGAACAGCTGATCCGGCCTGTAGGGCAGGATGCGCGTCAGGCTATGGCGCAAGCGTCAGGCGGCGCCGGCGGCGGCCCGCCGCGCGGCCCTGAGCCGTTCGAAGTCTTCGCCGGCGTGGTGCGACGAGCGGGTGAGCGGGCTGGCGGCGACCATCAGGAACCCCTTGGCGTAGGCGATGGTCTCCAGCGCCTTGAATTCCTCGGGCGGGACGAACCGGTCGATCGGCGCGTGTTTGCGGCTGGGCTGCAGGTACTGACCGATGGTGATGAAGTCGACGCCGGCGCAGCGCATGTCGTCCATCACCTGCATCACCTCCTCGCGCGTCTCGCCAAGCCCGACCATCAGTCCGGACTTGGTGAACTGGTCCGGGTCATCTTCCTTCACCCGCTCCAGCAGCCGGAGGGAGGCGTAATAGCGCGCGCCAGGGCGGATCGAGAGATAGAGCCGCGGCACCGTTTCCAGGTTGTGATTGAAGACGTCAGGCTTGGCGGCGATCACCCGTTCGGCGGCGCCCGATTTGCGCAGGAAGTCGGGGGTCAGGATCTCGATGGTGGCGGCCGGCGCGGCGGCGCGGATGGCGGCGACGGTGCGGGCGAAGTGCTCGGCCCCGCCGTCGATCAGGTCGTCGCGATCCACCGAGGTGATCACCACGTGCTTGAGGCCCATCTTGGCCACCGCCTCGGCGACCCGCGAGGGCTCGGTGGGGTCCAGCGGCCCTGGCTTGCCGGTGGCGACGTTGCAGAAGCCGCAGGCGCGCGTGCACGTCTCGCCCATGATCATCATGGTGGCGTGGGACTTCTCCCAGCACTCGCCGATGTTCGGGCAGCCGGCCTCCTCGCAGACGGTGGTCAGGCCGTGCTCGCGCACGATCCGCCGGGTCGCAGAGTAGCCCGGCGATCCTGGCGCCCGCACCTTCAGCCATTCGGGCTTGCGCAGCAGCGGCGTATCGGGCCGGCTCTGCTTTTCCGGATGGCGCCGCTCGCGCGCGGCGCGGCTGTCGATGACGATGGCCATGCCCTTAGATCGGCTGTTCGCGCCCGCCGATCAAGCCGGGCTTTGCGGGGCGTCAGGGGCTGTGTGGTGAATCGGTGGGCCGGCCACTAGGGTGGCGGCGGGGCGGCTCCCAGCGCAGGCGTCGGAGCTTCGAGGAGCGTGGGCGTGGTCAAGGCGCTAGGTGTCAAGGCACGGACCGGCGCGGCCGGTGCGCTGGCCCTCGCGCTGCTGGCGGCCTGCGGCGCGCCCAATGACCGCGACCCGTTCGTCGACAGCCGTCCGCCGCCGGGTCTGGCTGAGCGGTTCTATCCGCCGGAAGGCTGGGCCTGGGGGCTGGTCGGGGTGAAGGACGGGCCGCTGCAGCGCTACGGCGTCGCCGCGCCGCCGGTTGTCGCCAGGGGCAATGTGCTCATCCTCCCCGACTATGGCGAGACGGCCGAGACCTGGTTCGAAACCGCGCGGGACCTGAACGAGTCTGGATACACGGTCTGGGTGCTGGAAGGCGTCGGCCAGGGCGGCTCGCAGCGCCTCGCCAGCCCCCGCGACCTGGGCGACGTGACCAGCTTCGACGCCGACGCCCTGACGGTCCGGGCGATGATCGATCAGGTGATCCGCGCCTCGCCGGACGCCCCGGTCATCGTGCTGGGGCAAGGCGTCGGGGCCCTGATCGCCGCCCGGGCGTTGGAGGTCGGCGCGCGGCCGGCCGGAGTGATCCTGAGCGCGCCGCCCTGTCAGTCGACCTATTTCGAGGGCGGCGATCTGCGCCGGTTCGGGCTTGGCCGATTGCGCGGACCAGGCTCGGCGGCCTGGAAACGGGACGGCCAGGACGCCTTCGCGGGTGGCCTGACCCACGACCCCTGGCGCGGCGCCGTCACCCACGCCTGGCAGACCGCCAATCCGGACCTGCGCATGGGCGGGCCCAGCCTCGACTGGCTGGCGGCCTTCTCGGACTTGCAACGTCAGACGGCGGGCGATCTGCCACGCTTGGCCGCGCCGACCCTGATCATGACCCGCGGCGGCGCGGACGCCTGCGTCGCCGTTCCGGGCGCCGAACGGCAGGCGATCGCCGGCGCCGACCGGGCTCTGGAGTTGGAGGACGACGCACGCCGCGGCCCCTGGCTCGGCGCCGTCACGGCCTTTCTGGGCCGGCTGACCAAGGCGACGGCCGACCGGCGCGCGGCCGATCACGCCCCGTAACCGAGCTTTTCAAGCCGGCGCGGGCTCTATAGCGTTCGGAAAAAGCCGGGGAAGGCCGCCAGGGAGGTTAGGAACAGCGCCATGTCGCGCGCCTTCGATCCATCGCGCAGCCAGCGCCGGGTGTTCGACGCCCTGCTGGACGCGGCCCATGAGTTCGGGCCCAAGAAGCCGATCCTGGAGGACCAGGAGCGCAATCCCCTCACCTACACCGACGTGATCCGCGCCGCCTTCGCGCTCGGCAAGAAACTGGCGGCGATCACCGAGCGGGGCGAGCGCGTCGGCGTGCTGTTGCCCTCCAGTTCGGCGGCGGTGGTGACCTTCTTCGCCCTGCACGCCTTCGGCCGCGTCCCGGCCATGCTCAACTTCACCGCCGGCCTTCGCAACCTGCGCGCGGCGGCCAAGGTCGCGGGCCTGAAGCGCGTGCTCACCTCGCACCGCTTCGTCGAGCAGGGCAAGCTGCACGACGTGGTCGATGCGCTCGAGGAAAGCTGCAAGATCACCTACCTGGAGGACGTCCGCGCCAGCATCGGCCTGGTGGACCGCCTCTATGCGCTGGCCGCCTCGCTGGCGCCCCGCAGCTTCCGCGCCGAGACCAGGCCAGGCGATCCGGCGGTGATCCTCTTCACCTCCGGCAGCTTTGGCGCGCCGCGCGGGGTGATCCTCAGCCAGGCCAACGTGCTGGCCAACGTCGAGCAGATCGCCGCCCACATCGACCTCGATCCGGCCTGGGTGATGTTCAATCCCCTGCCCGTCTTCCACTGTTTCGGGCTGACCGGCGGGGTGTTCCTGCCGATGCTGACCGGGATGAAGGCGTTCCAGTATCCCTCGCCGCTGCACGTCAAACAGATCCCGCCGCTGCTGCGCGAAACCCGGGCCAGCATCCTTCTGGCCACCGACACCTTCGTCAACCAGTACGCCCGCTCGGCCGAGCCCGACGAGATGAACGGTCTGAAGTTCATCGTCTGCGGCGCCGAGAAGGTGCGCGACGAGACCCACAACCTGATCACCGAGCGGTTCGGGCCGATCCCGGTGCTCGAGGGCTACGGCGCCACCGAGGCGGCGCCGGTGATCGCGGTCAACAAGCCGGAGGACAATCGCCGCGGCACCGTCGGCGGCCTGCTGCCTGGCGTGGAGACCCGGATCGAGCCGGTGGAGGGCATCCAGAAGGGCGGACGCCTGTTCGTGCGCGGCCCCAACATCATGAGCGGCTACCTCAACGAGGGCGGCGTCCTCGAGCCGCCGGCGGGCGGCTGGCACGACACCGGCGACGTCGTCGAGATATCCGACGACAACTGGATCACCATCCAGGGCCGCGTGAAGCGCTTCGCCAAGATCGGCGGGGAAATGGTCTCGCTCACCGCCGCCGAGGCGCTGGCCTCGCAGCTGTGGCCCCACGCGCGCCACGCGGTGATCGCCATGCCCGACCAGCGCAAGGGCGAGCGACTGATCCTGGTCACCGACCAGACCGACGCGGACGTGGCCAAACTGGTCGCCCACGCCCAGTCGATCGGCGCGCCGGACCTGGCCGTGCCGCGCAAGATCGTCAAGGCGACCGAGATCCCGGTGCTGGGCACCGGCAAGACCGACTACGTCGCCATCCAGCGCATGGCCGAAACGGAGGCCAAGGCGGCCTAGGGTGGGTAGTCAGTGAGGCCAGGGTCCGCTTCAGGGTGAGACGCCAATGGCCGAGTTCGACCCGTTGCAGACGTTCGGCCTGGCGCCGTCAACCCTTGCTGACGGCCGATGTTTGGGAGGATGGGGCGAAGTGTTCGTCCGCCAGTAACGCGTAGAAGTACTCGTCCCACCACTCGCCGGTCTCCTGGTAGAGGCCCTGCCGGAAATGGGCCTCGCGCCGCATGCCCAGCTTCTCCATCACTCGCCACGACGCCACGTTTTCGGGCTGACACGTCGCAACTATCCGATGGCAGCGGAGCGTACGGAAGGCGAAGTCCATCAGCGCGCGGGCGGCTTCCGTTGCGTAGCCACGACCCTGGTGGCGGGAGGAGATGGCCCACCCGATTTCGTGCGTGGCGTGGCCGAACCACGGATGAAAGACCATATGGCCGACGAGCTGACCCAACTCGCGCTCAATGACGGCGACGGCCCTCGCAGATCGCCCCGCGTTCTTTTGGGCGAAAGCCTGCGTTTGCGCCACGTCCAGAGGCCCCTCAGGCAGCCAACGGGTAACGATCGGGTCTGACATGTATCGATGGATCGCTGGCCAGTCCGCCAGCGTAAACGGCCGCAGAACCAAGCGCGTTGTCTGAAGGAACGTGAATTTCTTCGCCACAGTCGGTTCCGAGCCACTAGATCCGAGCAACGAGTACCCGAGGGGGCGACCTCACACCAGGAAGGCGCGCTCCTATTGGGGCAGTTGTTCCGGCGGTTCGTCGGAGGCTCAGCGCGAGTCCGCTCTCCGCCCCTTCCTGAAGTTCGTAATGTCCGCTTGCCGGCGCGACGCCAATGTCCGAGTTCGACCCGTTGCTGAAGTTCGGAACGAGAATCCGGTCGCGCGACTGGCGGACGCCGCGGCCGAAAAGTATACGAACCTAGCGCGAGCCCTCTTCTTGGACGGCCTTCGTTCGGGCCCAGGGCCGTGCGACAGTCGCTGTCATGAACACTGCCGCCTCACCCTCCGCCATCGCCCGGCCAGCCCGCGTGCAGATCCCGCGCAAGGCCTTTTTCGGCAATCCCAGCCGGACCTCCGCGCCCCTCAGTCCGGACGGGCGCCACATCGCCTTCCTCGCGCCGGTGGGCGGGCTGCTGAACATCTGGGTCGCGCCCACGAGCCGCATCCAGGAGGCGCGGTCGCTCAGCGCCGAGACCACCCGGCCGGTGCAGATTTTCTTCTGGTCGCCGGACTCGGCCCGGATCCTCTACCCGCAGGACCAGGGCGGGACCGAGGACTTCCTGCTCTACGCCGTCGACCTGGAGGGCCGCACGCAGGCCTATACGCCGTTCGAGAAGACCCGGGTGCAGATCGTCCGCATCAGCCCCGATGTTCCTGGCGCCATCCTGGTCGGGCTCAACAACCGCGATCCGGCCTGGCACGACGTCTGGCGCCTGGAGCTGGCCACCGGCAAGCTCGAGGAGGTCTGGCGCAACGAGGGCGGCTACCAGAGCGTGGCCGCCGACCGCCAGCTGCGGCTGGTGCTGGCTCAGAAATCCCTCCCCGACGGCGGCGGGGAGATCTTCCGCTTCGAGGGCGGCGGCGCCCTGACCAGCCTCTTCCACTACGGCCTGGACGACACGCTGACCACCAGCGTGATCAGCGCCATCGACGGAACGCGCGTCTACATGCTGGACGGCCGCGGCCGCGACAAGGCCGCGCTCACCCTGCTCGATCCGACCACGGGCGCCTCGCGGCTGATCGCCGAGGATCCGCGCGCCGACGTCCGCGGCGTACTCTCCAACGCCATGACCGGCGAGGTGGAAGCCTACCAGACCGAATATCTCACCCGCCGGTGGGTCGGGCTCACCCCCTCGGCCAAGGAGGCGATCGCCTTCCTCGACGCCAGGGCCGGCGGCCAGTGGTCGCGGATCAGCCACTCCCACGACGGGCGGCTGTGGACCGTCGCGGTGGAGCGGGCCGGGGCGCCGGCGGTGAACTGCCTCTACGACCGCGATAAGGGAACGCTGAGCGAGCTCTTCTCCACCCGCCCCGACCTTGAAGGGCAGGATCTCGCGCCGATGCATCCCAAGGAGATCCGCACCCGCGATGGCCTGACCATGGTCTCTTACCTCAGCCTGCCGCCCGGCTCGGACAGCGACGACGATGGCGCGCCCGATCAGCCGCTGCCGCTGGTCCTCTTCGTCCACGGCGGGCCCTGGGCGCGCGACGTTTACGGCTACCACCCCTACCACCAGTGGCTCGCCAACCGCGGCTACGCGGTGCTGTCGGTGAACTACCGGGGATCGACCGGCTTTGGCAAAGCCTTCAGCTCCGCCGGCGATCTGGAGTGGGGCCGCAAGATGCACGACGACCTGCTGGACGCCGTGGACCACGCGGTGGCCTCGGGCGTGACGACGGCCGACGCGGTGGCGATCATGGGCGGCTCGTACGGCGGCTATGCGACCCTTGCGGGAGTCGCCATGACCCCGAAGGTGTTCCGCTGCGGCGTCGATATCGTGGGTCCCTCCAACCTCTTCACCCTGCTGGAGACCATCCCGCCCTACTGGGCCGCGGTCTTCGAGGAGTTCGCCCGCCGCATGGGCGATCCGCGCACCGAGGCCGGCCGCGCGCTCCTGAAGGAGCGCTCGCCGATCACTTATGTGGACAACATCGAGGTCCCGCTGCTGATCGGCCAGGGCGCCAACGACCCCAGGGTGAACCAGCGGGAATCCGACCAGATCGTCGAGGCGATGAAGGCCAAGTCGATCCCGGTGACCTACGTGCTCTACCCTGACGAGGGTCACGGCTTCGCGCGGCCGCAGAACAACCTCTCGTTCAACGCCGTGGCTGAAGGGTTCCTGGCCAGCTGCCTCGGCGGCGCGGCCGAGCCGATCGGCGACGACCTGGCCGGCTCCTCGATCGAGGTCCCGGAGGGCGCGGAGATCGTGCCCGGCCTGGCCGAGGCGCTGGCGAAGCGCGCCTAGCGGAGCTTCTCAGCCGACGATGTCGGCCTCGGTGAAGAACTGGGCGATCTCGATGGCGGCGTTTTCCTGGCTATCCGATCCGTGTACGGAATTGCCGGTGAAGGATTCGGCATAGAGCTGACGAATGGTGCCGGGCGCGGCGTTGGCGGGGTTGGTGGCGCCCATCACCTCGCGGTAGTTGGCCACCGCGCCCTCGCCCTCCAGCACCTGCACGACGACCGGGCCGGAGGTCATGAAGCTCACCAGCTCCTCGAAGAAGGGCTTGTCCCTGTGCACGTCGTAGAACTTTTCCGCCTGGGCCCGGCTCATGCGCACGCGTCGCTGGGCGACGATGCGCAGGCCGGCGTCCTCGATGACGGTGTTGATCTTGCCCGTGAGATTGCGCCGCGTGGCGTCCGGCTTGATGATCGAGAAGGTGCGTTCGGTCATGGTCCCTTGGGGTCTGGCGAGCGGGCGGGACCGGGCTTATAATGGCGGGAGTCGGGCTCGCCAAGGCGGCGAGGCCCCAGGGACGGGAAGAAGCGTGAGCGAAGGCGCGACACGAAGGCGGGACTGACGCCGCATCGGGCCGGCCAGCCAAGGCTGGGCGGCCGATGATTTCGCACGCCTTCCATTCATCGCATCAGAGCCCGCCGCCATGCTTCGCCTCAATGACCTTGTCTTCGACGCCTACGGGCGACGGTTCTTCGACCACGCCAGCGCCCTCCTGCCCGACGGCGCCAAGGTCGGCCTGGTCGGCCGCAACGGCGCCGGCAAGACCACCCTCTTCCGGCTGATCCAGGGCGAGCTGACCCCCGGCGGCGGCGATATCCTCAAGCCCCGCGCCGCCCGCATCGGCGCGGTGGACCAGGAACAGGCGGCGACGCCCGTCCCGCTGCTGGAGACGGTGCTCGCCGCCCACGCCGAGCGCGCTTCGCTGATGGCGGAGCTGGAAACCGCGACGCCCGAGCACCTGGGCGAGATCTACGCGCGCCTCAGCGCCATCGGCGCCGACCGCGCCCCGGCCAAGGCGGCCGAGATCCTGGCCGGGCTGGGCTTTTCCCAGGCTGACCTCTCCCGGCCCATGTCCGCGTTCTCCGGCGGCTGGCGGATGCGCGCGGCGCTGGCGGCGGCCCTCTTCGCCGAGCCGGACCTCTTGCTGCTGGACGAGCCCACCAACTTCCTCGACCTGGAAGGCGCCCTGTGGCTGGAAGCGCGGCTGAAGAAATACCCGGCCAGCGCTCTGGTGATCAGCCACGACCGCGAACTCCTGGACAACTCCATGGACTTCATCCTCCATCTGGCCGACGCCAAGCTGGAGCTCTACTCCGGCGGGTTCGCCGCCTTCGAGCGCCAGCGGGCCGAGCGGCTGGCGCTGCAGAGCGCCACGCGGATCAAGATCGAGGCCCAGCGCGCGCACCTGCAGTCGTTCGTCGACCGCTTCCGCGCCGGCACCAAGGCCCGCCAGGCCCAGTCGCGTCTGAAGATGATCCAGCGACTGGGCGTCGCCCCGCCGGTGATCGAAGAGTCCACCGCGCCCTTCCTGCTGCCCTCGCCCGAGCGCCCGCTGGCGCCGCCGCTGATGCGCCTGGAACGGGCGTCGGTGGGCTACGGCGGCGAGCCGGTGCTGACCAACCTCGACCTGCGCCTCGACCTCGACGACCGGATCGGCCTCCTGGGCGTCAATGGCGCGGGCAAGACCACCTTCGCCCGGCTGCTGGCCGGCGATCTGAAGCCCCTCGGCGGCAAGCTGCACCGCGACCGCCGGATGAAGGTCGGCTGGTTCCATCAGCACCAGATCGAGGCGATGGACGGCGATGACACGCCGCTGCAGATCATCGGCCGCGCCCTCCCAGGCCTCTCCGAGCCCCAACGCCGCTCGCGCCTGGCGTCGTTCGGCTTCACCGTGGAGAAGGTGACTACGACGGTGGCCAATCTCTCCGGCGGCGAGCGGGCGCGCCTGCTGATCAACCTGATCGCGCTCGACGCCCCGCACCTCCTGATCCTCGACGAGCCGACCAACCACCTGGACATCGACAGCCGGCGCGCGCTCCTGGACGCCCTCAACGACTACGAGGGCGCGGTGGTGCTGATCACCCACGACCGCTCGCTGATGGAGATGGTCGCCGACCGCCTCTGGCTCACCGCCGACGGGACCATCAAGCCCTTCGACGGCGACCTGGAGGACTATTCGAAGTTCGTCCTCGACCGCGCCCGCAACGCCGCCAAGACGGCGCCGGCGGCGAAGGCCGCGGCGCCCGGCCGTTCAGGCGCATCGCCCGGCGCACTCGAACCTCTCCGGCGCAAGCTCGAAGCGGCCGAGGCAGTGCTGGCGCGGGAAACCGCGGCGCTGGCCAAGGCCGACGAAACCCTCGCCGACCCCGGCCTCTACGCCAAGGGCGCGGCCCTGGTCGCCGAGATCACCGCCCGCCGCGCGCGCCTGGCGCAACGCCTCGCGGAGGCGGAAGCGCGCTGGCTGGAAGCCGCCGAAGCGGTCGAACGAGCGGCGCGGGCGGAGGCCTAGATCGGTCCCATCACACTCCGCTCATCCCGGCGAAGGCCGGGACCCAGGCAAGAGCCTAGTAAAGGGGAACCACGAAGCTCACCAAGGGCACGAAGAAGTCAAAAGCGCGAACGTCGATTGGCGCGGACGCCTTTGTGACCTTCGTGAGCTTTGTGGTTCAACCCCTGACGAACAGAGCCCCAACAACGAGGCTTGCCTGGGTCCCGTCTTTCGACAGGATGAGCGGGATATAGGGCAGAGGGCCTAGCCGCACTTCACCGATGTCACCAGGCCGGTCTCGGCGTCGTAGAGGATCGTCTGGCGGTAGGGGACGTAGTCCTGGGTGATCGGGCAGGTGGTGCAGGAGACGCGCCGGCGGCTGGGTTCCACCGGCACCGGGATCTCGGTGCGCGACCGGCCGACCAGGTACTGCAGGTCGACCGCGCCGCAGGCGTCCTTGGGCGCGGCCTGGGCGACAGGCGCGGGCGGCGGCGGCGCGATCACCGGCGCGGGGGCCGGGGCTGGTGGCGGCGCCTTGGCCGGCGGCGCGGCGCACGCGCCAATGACCAGCAGCGCCAGCATGGCCCAGGATCTCACGCCTCTTTTTGCCATCCCCTCGTTTCTCCCTGACGCCAGTACGACACCGCATGCCCGGCGGCCTTGAACGCCGTCCAGCGCCGGCGCGCTTCGCTGAGCGCCTCGCTATCACGACCGTCGAAGAGCAGGATACAGCGCTCGAATGGCGAAATGTCGCCGGCCTCCGCCCCGTCGATGAGGAAGAGCGCGTCGGCGTCGTTGGCGTTCTCCAGGGCGCTGGTGATCAGGATCGGCTGGCGCTCGGCCATCGGCTCGTGGTCGGGGCCGTGGGGCAGGAAGCTGTCTTCGCGATAGCTCCAGAGCCAGCCGTCCAGCTGATCGACCCGCTCGCGGTCCTTGGAGCGCACCAACGCCCGCCAGCCCCGCGCCAGGGTCTTCTCCAAGAGCTCGGGCAGAACCGCGTCCAGGCCCGTCCGCTCCAGATGATAGAACCAGACCTCGCAGGGGCCCTCGGCCATGACCCCGGTCAACCCTCGTAGAAGTCGGCCGAGAGGCGGTCCAGCAGGCGCACGCCAAAGCCGGTGGCCCCGTTGGGGATGGTCGGGACCATCGAGGCCGGCTTCCAGGCGGTAGGCGCCATGTCGATGTGCGCCCAGGGAACGCCGTTGACGAACCGCTGGATGAAGAGCGCGGCGGTGATCGAGCCGCCATAGCGGGGGCCGACGTTCTTCATGTCGGCGACGTTGCTGTCGATGTTCTTGTCGTACTGCGGCGGCAGCGGCATGCGCCACAAGGGATCGTCGCTGGCTTTCGAGGCGGCCATCAGGTGGTTCGCCAGCTCCTCGTTGTTGCTGAAGAGGCCGGCGATGTCCTTGCCGAGCGCGATGAGCATCGCTCCGGTCAGCGTCGCCAGATCGATCATGAATCTGGGTTTGAAGCGGTCCTGGCAGTACCACAGGGCGTCGGCGAGGACGAGGCGACCTTCCGCATCGGTGTTGATCACCTCGATGGTCTGACCGGACATGGAGGTGACCACGTCCCCCGGCCGCTGGGCCTTGCCGTCGGGCATGTTCTCCACCAAGCCCAGGATGCCGACGGCGTTGACCTTGGCCTTGCGCGCGGCCAGCGCATACATCGCCCCCGTCACGGCCGCGGCGCCGCCCATGTCGGTGATCATCTCCTCCATGCCCTCGGGGGGCTTGAGGCTGATGCCGCCGGTGTCGAAGCACACGCCCTTGCCGACGAAGGCGATCGGCTTGGCGCTCGGATCCTTGGCGCCCTTCCACTGGATGACGGCGAGCTGGCTTTCGCGCACGCTCCCCTGGCCGACGCCCAGGAGCGAACCCATGCCCAGCTTCTTCATCTCCTTCTCGCCCAGGATCTCGACCTCCAGGCCAAGGTCGGTGAGCTTGCGCACCCGGCGAGCGAACTCCTCCGGGTAAAGAATGTTGGCCGGCTCGGAGACCAGGTCGCGGGCGAAGATGATGGCGTCGGCGAGGGTGGAGAGGGTCTTGAACGCCTTGGCCGCGGCTTTGGGATCGTCGGACGCGATCCTGACGCGGGCGATCGAGGGTTTCTTCTCTGGCTTCTCCTTGGTCCGGTATCTGTCGAACCGGTAGGACGCCAGGCGCGCGCCGAACGCCGCGCGCGCGGCGTGGTCGGGCGGCGCGTCGGCGATATCCAGCAGCAGGGTCTCCGCGCCCGAGGTCTTGGCGGCCTGGTAGGCGTGGGCGCCGACGAGCTCGGCGGTCCGGCCGTCCCAGTCGGCCTTCTTGCCGGCGCCGACGACGATGATCCGCGCCGCCTCCACCCCGCTTGGGGCGATCAGGTCGAGGGTCTGGCCCATGGCGCCCTTGAACCGGCTGCCGGCGATAGCCCGCCCGATCGCGCCGGAGAGCTGCCGGTCGACGCGCTCCGCGGCCGGCGAAAGCACGCCGTCAGGGAAGGCGGAAACCGCCAACGCCGTCGTCGGACCGGGCTTCTCGCCCGTCGCCACGAAATCGATCTTCATGCGTCATCTCTCCGCGCCGCCTGGCGTCGGCATAGTCCAACGCTCCCGGCGAGGAAAGCGGCGGGCGCGTCAGCGGTGGGTCAGCGGCCGCGCATAGGTGACCGTCGCGTGGGCGGCGATCCGTTCGGGCGACTCGGTCCACAGGCGCACGTCGCAGACCACGTTGCGGCGGCCAAGGCTGAGCAGCCGCCCCTCGATCTCAATGTCGCCGGGCTTGGCGCCGCACAGGAAGTGGATGGTCAGCGAACTGGTCACCGCCATCAGCTCGGGGCCGATATGGGCCATCACCAGGGTGTAGGCGGCGGTGTCGGCGAGACTCATCAGCACCGGCCCGGCGATCAGATTGCCCGGCCTCAGCATGCCAGGGCCATAGGGGCGCATGAGGCGAATGAGCCCCGGCTCGACGTGCTTGACCAGGCCGAGGTCCGACGGACCCCCGAAGGCTACGCCCAGCAGCCTGTTCAGCTCATCGGCGCTGAGTTTGACAGCCCATTTGGTCATGATCTCCGCCCCCACCCTCGCCCGCGACGGCCCCTGACTAGGGCGTGCGTCGGCGCCGTCGCAAGGCGCGGAGGCTTCAAAAGAAGTTCGGTTGACCGGTGTCGCGACGGCCCGCTACCCTTCCATCACTCCCGCCGTCACCACACCTGCACGCCCCGCCGACCGAGCCTTAAGTTGCGCGCTGGAGGGTCAACGTCGATAGTCCGCCGATGGCATTGCCGAGCTCCGTGGACGTGGTCGTGATTGGCGCCGGCAACGCCGCCCTCTGCGCGGCGCTGGCGGCGGCGGAAACGGGCGCGTCGGTGCTGGTGCTGGAACGCGCGCCGGAAGCCGAGTCCGGCGGCAACAGCCGCTTCACCGCCGGCGCGTTCCGCTGTGTCTACGACGGCGTGGACGACCTCCGCGCCCTGATGCCCGACCTCACCGATGAGGAGGTGGCGAGCGCCGACTTCGGGTCCTACGGCGAGGGCCAGTTCTTCGACGACATGGGTCGCGTCACCGAATTCCGCACCGACCCGGAACTCTGCGAGCTCTTGGTCACCCGGAGCCGCGAGACGATGCGCTGGATGCAGTCCAAGGGCGTGCGGTTCATGCCGATCTGGGGCCGGCAGGCCTACCGCATCGACGGGCGGTTCAAGTTCTGGGGCGGCCTCACCGTCGAGGCCTGGGGCGGCGGGCCTGGCCTGATCACCGCACTCTATGAGGCCGCGAAGCGCGCCGGCGTTGAGATCCTCTACCAGGCGCGCGCCTTTAGCCTGGCCAGAGACGATTCCGGCGTGCGCGGCGTACGCGCCCGCATTCAGGGCCACACAGTCGAGATCGCCGCCAAGAGCGTCGTCCTGGCCTGCGGCGGGTTCGAATCCAACGCCGAATGGCGCACCCGCTATCTCGGGCCTGGCTGGGACTTGGCCAAGGTGCGGGGGACGCGCTTCAACACCGGCGATGGCATCGCCATGGCGCTCGAGGCGGGCGCCCAGCCCGCCGGCGCCTGGTCGGGCTGCCATGCGGTGGGCTGGGACCGCAACGCGCCGGAATTCGGCGACCTGGCGGTGGGCGACGGGTTCCAGAAGCATTCCTACCCGCTGGGGGTGATGCTGAACGCCAGGGGCGAGCGGTTCGTCGACGAGGGGGCGGACTTCCGCAACTACACCTACGCCAAATACGGCCGGGTGATCCTGGAGCAGCCGGGCCAGTTCGCCTGGCACGTGTTCGACGCGACAACGATTCCAATGCTTCGCGACGAATACCGCATCCGCCAGGCGACCAAGGTGCGCGCCGAGACGCTGGAGGAGCTGGTCGGCAAGCTGGAGGGCGTCGATCCGGTCAGGGCGCTGGCGACGCTCAAGGCGTTCAACACGGCGGTGACTCGCGACACGCCCTTCGATCCGAACATCAAGGACGGGCGGCGGACGGAGGGTCTGGCGATCCCCAAGTCCAACTGGGCCAATCCGATCGAGACGGCGCCGTTCGAGGCCTATGCGGTGACTTGCGGGATCACCTTCACCTTCGGCGGCCTGAAGATCGACGGCGCCGGCGCCGTGCTCAGCGCCGATGAAGGTCCGATCGGCGGGCTTTATGCGGCGGGCGAGCTGGTGGGCGGCCTCTTCTACTTCAACTATCCGGGCGGCACGGGCTTGATGGCGGGCTCGGTCTTCGGCCGGATCGCCGGCCAAAGCGCCGGCCAAGCGGCGACCGCCAGCGCCCGCTAACTCCGCGCGGCCGCGGTCGCCTCGAATTCATCGAGCGCAAGGTCGAACAGCCGCTAAATTCACTGGCGCTCAATGGCGCCCGCCGCCGTGCCGATGCCGGCAGACCTTGTGGAGAGGGATGCAGGTGCTCCCGCACGGCTTGCTGTTCAGGCACTGCAGTGGCGGCGGAGGCGGAAGCCGCTGGCAGGTCTTGGTCAGGGCGATACAGACGCCGTGACACGGCTTGCTGTTCAGGCACTCCAGCGCCTGCGCCGAAGTGGCGCAGAGCGACAAGGCGAGCGCGACGGTGATGGCGAGCGAGCGCCGCATGGCGGAGCCTCCCTGACGATCCACGACGACCAGCTTAGCGCGTGAGCGCGATGCTGTCTCTCGGGCCGGGCGATCCACGTCATGGCGTGGGCGCGGGAGCGAAACACTCATCGTCCGCAAGCCCATCAGTGACTCCGCCGCCCCTCCCGTGCACTAGTCGGGCGAACTGTCGCGCAAGGGGGAGAAACGAATGCGTGTGCATGTGGTCTTCATTGGCCTTGGACTGACCTTTCTGGTCTTCGGCATGGGCTTTGGCATCTGGATGGGGATCACCCACAGCTTTCAGTATGCGGACGTCCATGCGCACTGGAACCTCGTCGGGTTCGTGACCTCGACGCTGTACGGCCTGATCCACCGCGCCTATCCGAAGCTAGCGACCTCCAGACTGACCTGGATCCAGTGCGTCACCCACGTGATCGGCGTCCTGATCTTCGCGCCCGGCATCTTCCTGGCCATCACCGCGAACCAGCAGATCGGCGCGATCATCGGCTCGCTGGTGATCGTGGCGGCGGCGCTGATGTTCATGTTCATCTACTTCACCCACGACCATCGCACCGCGCCGGACTGACGAGGTGAGGGAGGATCTGGCGGCATGCCGAAGGCGAAGCTGGGCGACATCGAACTCTACTATGAGCGCGCCGGCGAGGGCCCGCCGCTCGTCTTCATCTCCGGCACCGGCGGCGATCTTCGGGTGAAGCCCAACGTCTTCGACGGGCCGCTGGTGAAGGCCTTCGACGTGGTCGGCTACGATCAGCGGGGCCTCGGGCGCTCGGCCAAGCCGGACGTCGCCTACTCCATGGCCGACTACGGCGACGACGCGGCGGCGCTGATGGACCACCTCGGCTGGGCGAAGGCGAAGGTGATCGGGGTCTCGTTCGGCGGCATGGTCGCCCAGGAGCTGGCGCTGCGACACCCGGCGAAGGTCGAGCGGCTGGTGCTGGCCTGCACCTCGCCAGGCGGCGCGGGCGGCGCGTCGTTCCCGTTCCACGAGATCCAGCACCTGAAGGGCGAGGCGCGGGCGCGTCACCTGATCCCGATCTCCGACACCCGCCGGGGCGACGCCTGGGCCGCGGCCAATCCGAAAACCTACGCCGAGTTCGTGGCCATGGGCTCGGCCGATCCGTTCGCGGGCGAGCCCGGCCGCGAGATGGGCGCGCGGCGCCAGCTGGAGGCGCGGGCCGGTCACGACACCTGGGCGCGGCTGGGCGAGATCGCCTGCCCGGTGATGATCGCCGCCGGCCGCTACGACGGCATCGCCTTGCCCGAGACCCAGCAGCGGATGGCCGGCCGAATCCGGGACCCGCAGCTGCAGTTCTTCGAAGGCGGCCACCTCTTCATGATCCAGGATCGCGCCGCCCTGCCGGCGATGGTCACGTTCCTAGACGGCGGCTAGGTCGCGGACGCATAGGGCTCATGTCACGTCTGGCGCCGCTTACGGCCAAGGGACAAGCGAAGATGTCGTCCGCCACGGGACAACTTGTCACCGAGACATTCGAGTACGACGGCGGTCGGCAAGTCACGGTCTACCTCCCGCCCAATCCGCCGGAGGCCGTGGTGTTCGCCGGTGACGGTCAGCTGATCTCGCCATGGGGCGACTTTGTCGCGGCGGCGGGCGGGCCATCCACGATGATCGTCGGTGTCCACCGGTTGGCCGATGAGACGCTGCGGCTCCATGAGTACTCGCCGGGCTTCGACCCGGAACGGTTCGGCGCCCACGAGACGTTCTTCGTCCACCACGTCCGCGAATGGACGCAGTCGCGTTTCGGTGTCGAGCTGCCCAAAGAACGCACCGCGGTCTACGGCGTCTCAGCGGGTGGAGAGTTGGCGCTCGCCATCGGGCTTCGGCATCCGGACGTCTACGGCGCTATATTTTGCGCCTCGCCAGGCGGGGGCTACCGGCCGCCCGAGGTGATGCCGAGCCCGCTGCCGCGCACCTACCTCGTCGGCGGCGCCCAGGAACCCTGGTTTCTCGAAAACGCGTCCCGCTGGGCGGATGCGCTGCGCGGCGCCGGGGCGGACGTCGTGATGGCGCAACGAGAGGGAACGCACGGCGGCCCGTTCTGGCGAGCCGAACTCCCGCTCATGGTGGCCTGGGCCTTCGGACGATGAAGCTGTGCGTTTGCGCGACACTCCGGAGACCCAGCGCCGGATGGCCGGCCGGATCGCGGGCGCGCAGCTCGCGTTCGTCGAGGGCGGAGCGCCGGGGCCAGACCGATGGATGAGACCGAAGAGCTGATCCGGCTCTCCGTGCGCGCCCTCGTCGCCCAGATGAACGCGGCGCCTGGGTTCGAACTGCACATGACGCGGAACTGCGTCTTGGGTCTGACCGACGAGCCTCTGGCCGACTTCAATATGCTGATCTTGGGCCTCGACCCCGACGCCGAGGGTTTCCTCACCCGATCGGTGGCGCGGGCGAAGGCGCGAGGGCTGCCGCTCCTGGCCATGATGAGCCCCCAAGTGGCGCAGACCCTGGCGCCGGCCGCAAAGCGGCTGGGTCTGACGGCCGCGGGCGCGTCACCGCTCATGTTGCTGCGCGCCGGGACGCCTGTTCGGCCGAGCCGCCCCACGAAAATCACCCGCGCGCTCGGCCCCGAGCTGGTCGGCGTCGCCGGCGATCTCGTCGCCGCCGCCTTCGATGTGCCGCGCGAGGCCGTCGCCAGGTGCATCGATGTGGGGCTCACCGAGACAGCGGGCGTGGAGACCTATATCGCCTGGGGCGACGAGGGACCGATGAGCGCCGTCTCCGTAACGCCCACCGGAAACACCGCGGGGATCTCGCTCATGGCCACGCTGCCGGAGCACCAGTGCAAGGGCATGGGCCGCGCCCTGCTCACCCAGGTGATAGACGACTATCGGCGCCGCGGCGTGGAGCGCTTCCACCTGGGCGCCACCGAAGCGGGCCGGCCCCTCTATGCGAGCCTCGGCTTCGAGACAATCGCTGAACTCTCCGCCTGGGTCCTGGTACCCTCAACGCAGGCGCACGGCTAGAGACTGAAGCCGCGCCAAAAAGCGGACGGTCGCCGAGCCTACTCGGACGCGGCCTAGCTCGCCGCCGGCTTCAGGCCCAGGCGGCCGGCCAGCATCCCATCCACCATCCGCGGCGGCAGGGTGTCGATCAGGAACTGCTGCATCGGGCTGGGGGTCACCACGTAGCGGGTGCGGGGCTTGGGCGTCGTCAGCGCCAGATGGATCGCCTGGCCAAGGCGCTCGGGGGGCAGGGCCTGGCCGGCGCCCGGGGTCATGAACGCGCGCAGCTTCTCCAGCGCCGAGGCGTAGGGCGTCGCCGCGTAAGCGCTGATTTCAGTCTCGGCGCCCTTGGTGGTCATCTCCGTGGAGACGAACCCTGGCGCGATGGCGATCACCTCGACGCCGAACAGCATCATCTCGCGGCGCAGGCTCTCGGTCAGGCCCTCCAGGCCGAACTTGGAGGCGGCGTAGGGGGCCAGGAACGGCACCCCGTTGCGCCCGCCGACGGAGGTGATGTTGACGATCCGGCCCGGCTTCTCGCCAGCGCCGACGCCCCGCCAGAGCAGCGGCGCGAAGGCCTGCAGGCAGGTCACCACGCCCACCAGATTGACCTCGATCTGATGGCGGAACTCGGCCAGCGGCAGGTCCAGCAGCGGTCCGGCCACCGCGATCCCGGCGTTGTTGACCAGGCCAAAGAGCGGCGCGCCGTTCAGCGCCGTCCGCACGATTTCGGCCCCCGCCTTCACGGCCGCCTCGTCGGTGACATCGAAGATCATCGGGACGAACCGCTCGCCCAGTTCCTGGCGCAGGCGGTCGGCGTCGGCCTGGCGCCGGACGGAGCCGAACACCCGTATCCCCTCGCCCGCCAGCACCCGCGCCGCGCCCTGGCCGATGCCGCTGGAAACTCCGGTGATGACGACAGATTTCATGGCCCGCTCCCCAGCAGTCTTCCCCGTGATGGTCAGGCCCGGATATCGCCGATAGACTCATCGGACGACGACTCGGAAGGGCGGGATCCCGCCCAGGATGTAGGGGCGCGCCAGGAGCGGCGCCACCGTTGTCTACGGTGAAATACGGCCGATCCGGCCGCCTGCCGCCGGTCGCGTCCTCGAGGCCCGCCGCCGGCAAACCCGGAGAGCGCTGACGACTTGCGGCGCGGCTTGGGCTATGCCGCGCCATGGCCAGGCCCCGCAAGGATCGCGTGAGCAGAAACGCCGGCGGCCGCCGCGCCCGCGAGGCGCGCGAGATCCCGCCGGTGGGCGTGGTCGACGTGGTCGAGCGCGACGCCGACGGCGATCTCTTCGTGCGCCTGGTCAAGGGTGACGAGGCCTCGCCCCTCGCCCGCTTGGCGCCTGACCGGCAGGAGGCGGCCGCCGGCGCGCCGGGCCTCGGCGACCGCCTGCTGGTGCGGTTCGAGCGCCTGGAGGGCGGCGAGCTCGAGGCGCGGCTGATCAAGCGGCTCGGCCAGAGCGCCCATCGGATCCTGGGCGTGGTGCGCAAAGCCCGCCACGAGACGCGGGTCGAGCCGGTGGATCGCAAGGCGAAAGAGAGCCTGCTGCTCGTCGAGCCGGAGGCGCGGGACCTTCGGGATGGCGATCTGGTGCTGGCCCAGGTGGGCGGAAACGCCGAACGCCGCTATGGGCCCAAGCGCGGCAAGCTCCTGGAAGTGCTGGGCCGCGAGGACGATCCCCGCGCCGCCTCGCTGATCGCCATCCACGCCCATGGCATCCCCACCGGCTTTTCGCCGGAGGCCGAGGCCGAGGCGGAAGCCGCCGAGCCGCCGACCCTCTCTGGCCGAACGGACCTGCGCGAGCTTCCCCTCGTCACCATCGACCCGCCGGACGCGCGCGATCACGACGATGCGGTCTTCGCCGAGCCGGACGATGACGCCCGCAACCCGGGCGGCTGGATCGTCTGGGTGGCCATCGCCGACGTCGCCGCTTACGTGCGTCCGCGCTCGGCCCTGGACGAGGCGGCCCGGGAGAAGGCCAACAGCGTCTACTTCCCCGACCGGGTCGAGCCGATGCTGCCCGAGCGGCTCTCAGCCGGCCTCTGCTCCCTGCGCGAGGGCGAGACGCGGGCGTGCCTGGCGGTGCGGATGGTCTTTGGGCGCGACGGCAGCAAGCGCACGCACCGCTTCCATCGCGGCCTGATGCGCTCTGCGGCCAAGCTCTCCTACGAGGAGGCTCAAGGCGCCATCGACGGGCGGCCGGACGACCGCGCCCAGCCTCTGATGGAGCGGGTGCTGAAGCCGCTCTTCGCCGCCTACGCCACGCTGACGACGGCGCGGGACGTCCGCTCGCCTCTGGCCATCGACTCGGCCGAGCGGCGAATCCATTTCGGCGCGGACGGCGCCATCGCCTCGATCACGCCCCGCGCCTCGCTGCCGGCGCACAAGCTGATCGAGGAGTTCATGGTCCAGGCCAACGTCTGCGCCGCCGAGACCCTGGAGCAGCACCGCACGCCGCTGATCTACCGGGTCCACGATACCCCGAGCCAGGACAAGGTCGGCTCGCTGGTGGATTTCCTCACCACCCTCGGCATCGCCTGGAGCAAGGGCCAGGCGCCGACCACGGCCCGCTTCAACCGCCTGCTGGGCGAGACCCGCGGCGGGCCGCACGCGGATATCGTCAACGAGGTGGTGCTGCGCACCCAGATGCAGGCGATCTATTCTCACGAGAATATCGGCCACTTCGGCCTCAACCTGGCGCGCTACGCCCACTTCACCTCGCCGATCCGCCGCTACGCCGACCTTATCGTCCATCGCGGCCTGATCCGGGCCCTGGGCCTGGGCGACGATGGCCTGACGGACGACGACGTCCTGCGCCTGAAGGACACGGCCGAGCGGATCACCGTCGCCGAGCGGCGGGCCATGGCCGCCGAGCGCGACGCCACCGACCGCTATGTGGCCGCCTTCCTGGCCGACCGGGTGGGCGCCGAGTTCGAAGGGCGGATCACCGGGGTCACCCGGTTCGGCCTCTTCGTGCGGCTGAGCGAGACCGGCGCCGACGGCCTGATCCCGATCTCCAGCCTGGGTGGCGAGTACTTCGTCCACGACGAGCGCAGCCACGCCCTGGTCGGCGAGCGGACCGGCCAGCGCTGGCGGCTGGGCCGCGAGGTGGAGGTGCGGCTCAGGGAGGCGATCCCGATCACCGGTGGGTTGCTCTTCGAGATGCTGAGCGAGCCCGAACCGGTGGATCCCACCGCCCCGCGCGCCCGGTCTGGACCTCGGCCCGGATCGCGGACGGGTCCCCGGCGCGGCGCGTCCAGGCGTCATCCGCGCCGGTGAATCGCTTGCGGCCCGCGGCGGCGCAGGCCAAGGTGACCCATGGCCGAACAAGCGTTTGAACCGCACCCCGACACTCCGCGCCTGCCGCCCCGCAAGGGCCGCGCCGTGCGACCCCGCGACGCCGCCACCCTGATCGTGCTGCGCCGCGATGGGCCAAAGCCGCGGGTGCTGATGGGCCGTCGTCACGGCGGTCACGACTTCATGCCCGACAAGTGGGTGTTTCCGGGCGGGCGGATCGACCCCTCGGACTTCCGCGCGCCCGTCGCCTCGGAGCTGCGCCCCGAGGTCGCCGAGCGGCTCTCGACCGCCGCGCCGGCCAAGCGGGCCAGGGCCCTGGCGCTGGCCGCCATCCGCGAGACTTTCGAGGAGACCGGACTGTTGCTCGCCCGGCCTGGCCATCACCGGCCGATCGCCGGCCCCTGGCGCCAGTTCCTCGAGCAGGGCGCCCTGCCCGACCTCTCGGCCGTCGACTTCATCGCCAGGGCGGTCACCCCGCCGATGGTGCCCAAACGCTTCGACGCCCGCTTCTTCATGGCCGAGGCCGAGAATCTGATCAGCCTCGAACGCCAACCCGACTGCGGCGAGCTGACCGAGATCGCCTGGCTGGAGCTGGAGGAGGCGCTGGGACTCGACCTGCCCACCGTCACCGGCTTTGTCCTGCGCGAGATCCCTCAGCGCCTGAAAGACCCGCACCGGCCCCTGCCCTACCTGCGCATGCGCCGGGGCAGCCGGACGATGGATCATTTGTGATCGCGTTTCACGGGTGAGACAGAGCCGCCCCGCTTGACCGCCCCGCTGCGGCGTCAGAGGTTGTAAGCTGCGCTCTCGGGGGGCGATCATGTCATTTCGGACCGGGGCGATACGGCCGCCAGGCCTGCGCCCGTGATTGGCTTCCTGACCAGTCACTGGCTGCACACGCGCGACATGTACCTGGGCGAGCTGGCCCGGTATGCGATCGGCGCCGGGATGGTCTTCGCCGTCGTGCTGGTCTGGCGGCGGCTAGGCGTGATGCGCTTCCGCATCCACGAGCGGTTCGGCAAGTTCGCCCAGATGCGGCGCGAGGCGATCAACGCCGTCGTCTCCCTGGTCTGCTTCCAGACCGCCCAGTTGGGCGTCGCCGCCGTAGCGCTGGATCTCAGCCTACGCTTCCACGGCAGGGCGCCTCAGTCCCTGTGGTTTCTGGCGATCAGCATCCCGCTGATCATCTTCGCCCATGACACTTATTTCTACTGGAGCCATCGGGTGATGCACTTGAAGCCCCTGTTCCGGTGGGTGCACCTGGAGCACCACAAGTCGCTCGCGCCGACCCCCTGGGCCGCCTATTCCTTCTCGATCCCCGAAGCGGTGGTTCAGGGCTCGTTCCTGCCGCTCTACACTCTGTTCGTGCCGGTGGCTAAACCGGTGCTGATCTTCTTCCTGGTGGCGGAGATCGCCCACAACGCCATGATCCACTCTGGAATCGAGTTCTTCCCGCGCTGGATGGTCTCGCACCGCCGGTTCGGCTGGTGGGCCGGGGTCACCCACCACGACCTGCACCACGGCACCACCCACAGCAACTTCGGCCTCTATTTCCGCTTCTGGGACCGGCTGATGGGCACCGAGCACCGCGACTTCGTGGCCGTCTACGAATACGTCCGCGCGCCCCAGAACGACGGCCGCGCCTTCCGCCTCCTGAGCCGGGCCCCGGCGAAATAGGGCGTCTGCATTGACTTTGGGCCCGCGATTCGTATTGTCCGCGGCTCTCAAAATCCGGGCTTCTGGGCCTAAAGGACCGCGCATCCATGGCCAAACCGGCTTCCATCAAGATCCGCCTCAACTCCTCGGCGGACACCGGCTTCTTCTACGTGACCAAGAAGAACGCCCGCACCATGACCGAAAAGCTGGTGCTCAAGAAGTACGACCCGGTCGCCCGCAAGCACGTCGAATTCCGCGAAGCCAAGATCAAGTAGGCCCTTAGGCGGCCTTGGCGATGACCATGTTGCGGCCGGCGGCCTTGGCCTCGTAGACCGCCTCGTCGGCGCGCTTGAGCAGGCCCTCGGCGCTGTCGTGGCGCCCGGCGGTGGCGGCCACGCCGATGGAGATGGTGACGGTCAGCAGTTCGGCGCCGCCGGCGACTCGGAAGGGTGAGCCGGCGACGTGCAGGCGGATCCGCTCGGCGATGCGCCTGGCGTCCTCCAGGGCGGTGTCGGGCATGATCACCACGAACTCCTCGCCCCCGTACCGGCACGGCAGGTCGACGGCGCGGACGTTGGAGGCCAGGCGCACCGAGAACTCGCGCAGCACCTCATCGCCGATGTCGTGGCCGAAGCTGTCGTTGATCTTCTTGAAGTGGTCGATGTCGATCATCAGCGCCGCCACCGGGTCGCCGCCGCGCGCCGCCCGGTTGACCAGGGCGCCCAGCTGGCCGGTCATATAGCGGCGGTTGTGCAGGCCGGTGAGCTGGTCGGTGACCGCCAGCTCCAGTGAATGGTCCAGGTTGTTGCGCAGGAAGTCGGTGTAGCGCTTGCCGCGCACCTGGCTTTTCACCCGCGCCGACAGCTCTTGTGGGTCGATCGGCCGGGTCAGGATGTCGTTGAAGCCGATCTCCAGCGCCTTCACCAGCCGCGGCCGATCGTCGGGATCGACGATGCCCAGGATCGGCAGATGCCGGGTGGCCTCGTCCGAGCGCAGCTGGGCGGCGAAGCGCAGGCCGTCGAACCCGCGGGCGGTGGCGTCGACGATGATCAGGTCCACGGGACCACGCGCCGTCAGGTGCGCCTTTTCAGGGTCGCTCTCGATCACCGGCCGGTGCTCGATGGCCAGTTCCGCGGCGATCCGCTGGGCCTGGCGTTCGTTATCGTCGACGATCAGCACCCGCCCTCCGGCGCCGCCAAGGCGCGCGGCGGCGCCGGCGATCACCCCCATGCGCCGGCCTGAGGCTTCGCGCTGGCGCAGCTCGTCGATCACCAGCTTCAGCCGCGTCAGGCTTTTCACCCGCGCGAACAGCATCACGTCGTCGATCGGCTTGTTGAGGAATTCGTCGGCGCCCGCCTCCAGACCGGTGATCCGGTCGGCGCGCCCGTCCAGCGCGGTCACCAGCACCACGGGGATGTGCCGCGTCTCAGGGTCGTCCTTCAGCCGCCGGCAGACCTGGAAGCCGTCCATGCCGGGCATCATCACGTCCAGCAGCACGATGTCCGGCTTTTCGGCCGCGGCCATGGCCAGCGCGGTGACGCCGTCGCTGGCGGTGAGCACCTCATAGTACTCCGCCTGCAGCTTGGCCTGCAGCAGGCGGACGTTGGCCTCGATGTCGTCTACGACCAGGATGCGGCCGGTCATATGCGCGACTCCGCGCCCTCGGCCGGCTCCAGGAACCGCTTCACGGTCTCGATGAAATGCGCCACGGAAATCGGCTTGGCGATGTAGGCGGCGCAGCCGCCGGCGCGGATGCGCTCCTCGTCGCCCTTCATGGCGAAGGCGGTGACCGCGATCACCGGAATGTCAGCCAGGCTCTCGTCGTCCTTCAGCCACTTGGTCACCTCCAGGCCGGAGATCTCCGGCAGCTGGATGTCCATGAGGATCAGGTCCGGGTGGTGTTGCCGGGCCAGCGTCAAGGCCTGCAGCCCCTCGCGGGTCTCCAGAATCTCGTAGCCTTGGGCGTCGAGCAGATCATGAAACAGCTTCATGTTCAGCTCGTTGTCCTCGACGATCAGGACCTTTTTGGCCATTAACCTTCCGACTGGACTAGAGAAAGAGGGCCCCACTGGCGGCGAAGCGACTCGCCCATCTCGTTCCGAAGGTCACAGAGACACCAATATCCTTAAACCGGAGTTAGCCGTTGCGAGGACGCCGTTGACCAAGACCCCTCTGCCGCCGGAACTGGCAGACCTCAAACTCGATCCCGCCCGGCCGCTGGTGGTGGTGGATGTCGACGAGGTTCTGGCCATGTTCATGCGCGGTTTCGAGCGGTTCCTGGGCGGGCACGGCCTGGAAATGCGGATCGATCGCTTCGCCATTTTCCAGAATATCTACCGGCCGGGCGAAGAGTCGCATCTGGATCTGGCCGCCGGGCGCGAGCTCTTCGACCGGTTCTTCGAGACCGAGGTCGAGCATATCGACCCAGCGCCGGGCGCCGCCGAGGCGCTGCGGGGCCTGGCCGACTCGGCCAGCATCGTCATCCTCACCAACGCGCCCGGCCACGGCCGCGAGCCACGCGCCCGCTGGCTGATCAAGCACGGCTTCACCTACCCGATGATCGTCAACGCCGGGCCCAAAGGGCCGCCGGTGGCCGCGCTGGCGGCGATGACGTCGGGTAGGGCGGCGTTCATCGACGACCTCCTGCCGCATCTGGAGTCGGTGGCGACCGACGCACCGGCCGTCGCCCGCTTCCAGCACGTGGCCGACGAGCGGCTGCGCCCCCTCGCCTATTCCGCCCCCGACCGCCACGTGCGGATCGACGACTGGGACGAGCTCGGCAAGGCGATCGCGCGCTCGCTCGCCCGCTAGGTCGGCCGCACCACCCCCGGCTGGCCGATGGCGCATTCGAGGCTTGCCCGATCCCAGCCGGCGAGATCGGCCGCGGCGGCGTAGGTCGACGTCAGGAAGGCCAGCAGCGCCTGGTCGGGATCGGTGGCGGACCGCACAAGGTCGTACGGCAGCAGGAACTCGCCAAGCTCGGCGCTGTAGACCGCGCCCGCCGGCGCGACCGGCGCGGTCCTGAACCCCGGCGGCTCGGGATAGGCGTAGGAGTAGAAGGCCGGATAGTCGATCGCCCCGCCGCCCGGCCAGAAGCCGGCGCTCGACACCTCGTGCGAATAGGCCTCGCGCGCCACCGCGTCGGGCAGGTGCGGCACGCCGCCCGGATGGGCCGGCGCCCGGCGGCCGGAGAACCTTGTCACCGCCAGATCGAAGCTCCCCCAGAAGAAGTGCGTCGGGCTGCTCTTGCCCAGGAACCCAGTGCGGAACTGACTGAAGACCCGGTGCGCCTGGACGAGCACCCGCCAGAAGCGCTCCGCCATCGCCGGATCGTACGGCCGCACGGCCCGGTCCAGCCGGAAGGGGATCGCCTCGGCCATCTCGTTGGGCGCGCCGTCGATCTCGACCTCGAGGTTGAGGTCCCCCAGGGCATGTCGCACCGCGCCGAAGAACATGGCCACGGACATGGCCCTAAGCTCGATCACCCGCTCGCCGCCATCGGAGCTCTGGATGCTGAGCGCCTGGCGGACGAAGTCGAACGCCATGTCGAAGCTGCGCGGCCCGTGCGGAATGAGCCCGGTCGTCAGGCCCCGCGCCGTCACATAGAGCGGCACGTGCCAGGAGTGGTTGAGCCACGGGGTCTGGGCCAGGCGCACCTTGCCGACGATCTGGGTCCAGAGCTGCAACGTCTGGCAGGTGTCCTTCCAGTCGCCGTAAGGGAGCGACGGCCAGGCGTCGGCGGTGTTCTGGGCGCCCATCTCAGCTAAGCACCGCCTCGATCCAGGCGGCGAAGGCCTCCATGAAGCTGGCGAAAAAGCCCTGCGTCCGCTCGTTGGTGAGCTTGCCGGATTCGTCGAAGAGGGCCGCGGCTCCTCCGACATAGGCCTCCGGCTGCTGCATCGCCGGCATGTCCAGGAACACCAGCGACTGGCGCAGATGGTGGTTGGCGCCGAACGCGCCGATGGCGCCGGGCGAGATGCTCATCACCGCCGCCGGCTTCTTCGACCAGACGCTCTGGCCATAGGGGCGCGAGCCGACGTCGATGGCGTTCTTCAACGCGGCCGGAACCGAGCGATTGTACTCGGGGGTCACGAACAGCACAGCGTCGAACGGTCGGACCTTGGCCCGGAAACGCGCCCAGGGCTCGGGCGGCGAGGCGTCCTCGTCCTGGTTGTAGAGCGGCAGCTGGCCGATCTCGACGATCTCCAGTTTCAGGTGTTCGGGCGCCAGCTCGGCCAGCGCCCCCGCCGCCATGCGGCTGAAAGAGCCCTTGCGCAGGCTGCCGACGATGACGGCGACGTTGCGGGTGGCGGCCATGGCTTGCCTCGTCTGATCCGACCAGGCGTCATCCTAGTCAGACGCCGCGGACCTTGCGACCCTCTGAACGCCCTGACCGGACGGCGGGGCGCAATTTGCGCCTTTTCAAGACCCTGGACTTCGGCTCCCGCCTTGCGGGACAAGTGGGCATGATCCGCATCGGCGTAGACTTCGGCGGCACCAAGATCGAAGTGGCGGCGCTGGATTCGGCCGGGAATTTCGCGGCCCGCGTCCGCCGCGCCAATCCGGGCGACTACCCAGGCGCCATCGCCGTCGTCGCCGAGCTGGTGGCGCAGGTCGAGCGCGAGGCGGGGGTCAGCGGCGCAACGGTGGGCGTCGGCATGCCAGGCTCGCTCTCGCCCAGGACCGGGCGGATGCGCAACGCCAACAGCGTCTGGCTGAACGACCAGCCGTTTCAGGAGGACCTGGAAAAGGCGCTCGGCCGGCCGCTGCGCCTTGAAAACGACGCCAACTGCTTCGCCCTCTCCGAGGCCTTGGGCGGCGCCGGGGCGGGGGCGGAAGTTGTGTTCGGCGCCATCCTCGGCACCGGCTGCGGCGGCGGTGTTGTGGTGCGCGGCAAGACCGTCGAGGGCGCCAACCGTATCGGCGGCGAATGGGGCCACACGCCCCTCCCCTGGCCGACCGCAGAGGAGCGCGCCGCCCACACCTGCTGGTGCGGACGCAGCAACTGCCTGGAGACCTGGATCTCGGGCACTGCTTTTTGCGCCGACTACGCGGCCAGCGCCGGCGGCGAAACGCTGAGCGGCGATGCGATCGTCGAGCGGGCCCGCGGCGGCGACGCGGCGGCCAAGGCGGCGCTGGCGCGGTACGTCGACCGCCTCGGCCGGGCGCTGACCGTGATCTGCGACATCCTGGATCCCGACGTGATCGTGCTGGGCGGCGGCATGTCCAATGTCGCCGAGCTCTACGACCAGGTCCCGCCGGTGATCCGCAGTTACGTCTTCTCCGACGTTTTCGTCACCGCCGTCCGACCGGCGAAGTTCGGCGACTCTTCGGGGGTGCGCGGCGCGGCCTGGCTCTGGCCGCTGGAGTCATGATGGCGCTCTGCCGCGACTGCTTCTGGACCGGCGAGGCCGCCGGCCCGCGCTGCCCGGCCTGCCGCTCGCCGCGGGTGCTGAACCATCCCGAACTGGACCGCCTCTCCATCGCCCACCTGGACTGCGACGCCTTCTACGCCTCGGTGGAAAAGCGCGACCGGCCGGAGCTGCGCGATTTGCCGGTGATCGTCGGCGGCGGCGTGCGGGGTGTGGTCACCACCTGCTGCTACATCGCCCGGCTGTCTGGCGTGCGCTCGGCCATGCCCATGTTCCGCGCCCGCAAGCTTTGTCCGGGGGCGACGATCATCCGGCCCGACTTCGCCAAGTACCGGACCGAGAGCCGGCGGATCATGGCCAAGCTGCGGGCGCTCACCCCCCTCGTGCAGCCGCTGTCGCTGGACGAAGCTTGGGTGGACCTTTCTGGCACCCAGCGCCTGCACGGCGCGCCGCCCGTCGTCATCCTGGCCAAGCTGCAGGCCGAGATCGAACGGGAGATCGGGCTCACCGTCTCCATCGGCCTGGCCGCCAACAAGTTTCTGGCCAAGATCGCCTCGGACCTCGACAAGCCACGCGGCTTTGCGGTGATCGGCGGCGCCGAGGCGCAAGCGTTCCTGGCGCCGCGCCCAGTCGGCATCCTGCCAGGCGTCGGCCCGGCGTTCGTCAAGACCCTGGAGAGCGACGGCTATCGTACGGTGGGCGATCTCGCCCGCGCCGATCCCAAGAAGCTCGCCGACCGCTACGGCGCCCATGGCCTGCGCCTCTGCCAGCTAGCCCGCGGCCAGGACGCCCGCGCGGTCGATCCGGCGCAGGGGCGCAAGAGCCTTTCCTCGGAAACCACCTTCAACGAGGACCTCAAGGCGCTGGACGCGCTGGAGGACGAGCTTTGGCCGCTGTGCGAGAGCGTCGGGCGCCACGCCAGAGCCGAATCGATCGCAGGCCGGGTGGTCACGCTGAAGCTGCGGACCAGCGATTTTCGCATCCTGACCCGCCGGCGCACCCTGCCCGCGCCCACCCAGACCGCCAGGACCCTCTTCAATGTCGGGCGCGAACTGCTTAAGTCTGAGGCCACCGGGGCCAGCTTCCGGCTCATCGGCATCGGCATCTCGGACATCATCGAGGCGGCCGATGTCGGCGGCGATTTCTTCGCCGACGAATCGCGGGCGCTCAGCGGCGAGAAGGCCGTCGACTCGATTCGGGGCCGATTCGGGGCCGACTCGGTGGTCAGCGGGCGCACTTTGAAGCGATAAGCGCCACCAAACGCGGCGCAGAGCGTTGAAAGCGCGTTGAAAGAACGCAGGTCGGAAATCGGCCCTTCCATAGGGCCCAGGTTTTCATATCTAATCTGATTGGGGGCGCATCCCGTGCTCCCTCCGCGTTGGAGATCCGTCGTGGCGGAGAAGAATCAGGGAGACCAACTGATCGGAACTGGGACGGCCGTCGTCACTCAGACGAAGACCAAGACCCAGAAGCCATCCATGTATCGCGTGTTGATTCTCAACGATGACTACACACCCATGGAATTCGTGGTCTATGTCCTTGAACGATTCTTCAACAAATCGCCGGAAGCTGCGACTCGCATAATGCTGCACGTTCATCAGAACGGCGTTGGGGTATGCGGGGTGTTCACGTACGAGGTGGCTGAAACGAAAGTTGCTCAGGTGATCGAGACAGCCCGTCGCCACCAGCATCCGCTCCAATGCACCATGGAAAAGGATTGAGAGGCTCAGCTTGCCATCGTTCTCGCGTAACCTGGAAGAATCGCTGCATCGCGCGGTCGCTTACGCCAACCAGCGTAAGCATGAGTACACCACGCTTGAGCACCTGCTGCTGGCCCTCATCGACGACGCTGACGCCGCCGGGGTGATGCGCGCCTGCGAGGTCGACCTTGGCGAGCTGAAGAAGAACCTCACCAACTATGTCGACAACGAACTGAAGAGCCTGGTGGTCGACGACGGCGAGGAAGCCAAGCCCACCGCCGGCTTCCACCGGGTGATCCAGCGGGCGGTGATCCACGTCCAGTCGTCCGGGCGCGACGACGTGACCGGCGCCAATGTGCTGGTGGCGATCTTCTCCGAGCGCGAGAGCCACGCCGCCTACTTCCTGCAGCAGCAGGAGATGACCCGCTACGACGCGGTGAACTTCATTGCTCACGGGATCGCCAAGAAGCCCGGCGCCTCGGAACCCCGTCCGGCCAAGGGCGCCGGCGCCGAGGACGACGAGAAGCCTCCGGTGAAGACCGGCGGCGAGGCGCTGGAAGCCTATTGCGTCAACCTCAATGAGAAGGCCCGCCAGGGCAAGGTCGACCCGCTGATCGGGCGGATGAACGAGGTCGAGCGCTGCATCCAGATCCTCTGCCGGCGGACCAAGAACAATCCTCTGCTGGTGGGCGATCCCGGCGTCGGCAAGACCGCCATCGCCGAGGGCCTGGCGCGCAAGATCGTCAGCCACCAGGTGCCCGAGGTGCTGGCCAAGGCCACCATCTTCTGCCTCGACATGGGCGCGCTGCTGGCCGGCACCCGCTACCGCGGCGACTTCGAGGAACGCGTCAAACAGGTGATCAAGGAGCTGGAGAACCACGCCAACGCGATCCTGTTCATCGACGAGATCCACACGGTGATCGGCGCTGGCGCCACCAGTGGCGGGGCCATGGACGCCTCCAATCTGCTGAAGCCCGCGCTGGCCTCAGGGACGCTCCGGTGCATGGGCTCGACCACCTACAAGGAGTTCCGCCAGCACTTCGAGAAGGACCGCGCCCTGGTTCGCCGGTTCCAGAAGATCGACGTCAACGAACCGACCATCGAGGACACGATCAAGATCCTCAAGGGCCTGAAGAGCTACTACGAGGAGTTCCACAAGCTTAAGTACACCGCCGAGGCCATCAAGGCGGCGGTGGAGCTGTCGGCCAAGTACATCACCGACCGCAAGCTGCCGGACAAGGCCATCGACATCATCGACGAGGCCGGGGCCAGCCAGATGCTGCTGCCCGAAGGCAGGCGCAAGAAGGTGATCGGCCTTAAGGAAGTGGAGACGGTGGTCGCCAAAATCGCCCGCATCCCGCCCAAGTCGGTCTCCAAGTCCGACACCGAAGCGCTCAAGCAGCTCGAGACCGACCTGCGCGGCGCGGTGTTCGGCCAGGAAGAGGCCATCGGCCAGCTTTCCGCGGCCATGAAGATGGCCAGAGCGGGCCTGCGCGACGGCGACAAGCCGATCGGCTGCTACCTCTTCTCCGGCCCCACGGGCACCGGCAAGACCGAGACGGCCAAGCAGCTGGCCCTGACGCTGGGGATCGAACTGCTGCGCTTCGACATGAGCGAATACATGGAGCGGCACACCGTCAGCCGCCTGATCGGCGCGCCTCCTGGCTACGTCGGCTTCGACCAGGGGGGCCTGCTCACCGACGCCGTCGACCAGCATCCGCACGCCGTGGTGCTGCTGGACGAAATCGAGAAGGCGCACCAGGACGTCTACAACATCCTGCTCCAGGTCATGGATCACGGGGCGCTCACCGACGCCAACGGCAAGAAGGTCGACTTCAGGAACGTGGTCCTGATCATGACCACCAACGCCGGCGCCTCGGACTCCCAACGCAACGCCATCGGCTTTGGCAAGGGCAAGGTGGAAGGCCAGGACGAGGAGGCGATCAAGCGCCTGTTCACCCCGGAATTCCGCAACCGCCTTGACGCCATCGTCGCCTTCAAGGCGCTGACGCCGGACGTCATCCGGATGGTGGTGCAGAAGTTCGTCCTGCAGCTGGAGGCGCAACTCGCCGACCGTCACGTGACCATCGAGGCTGGCGACGACGCCATCGACTGGCTGGCCAAGAACGGTTTCGACGAACTCTACGGCGCGCGGCCGCTCGCCCGCACCATCCAGGAGCAGATCAAGAAGCCGCTGGCCGACGACATCCTCTTCGGGCGCCTGGCCAAGGGCGGCCACGTGAAGGTGGTGCTGAAGGACGGCAAGATCGCCTTCGAGTTCGACGCCGAAATCGGACCCAAGCCCGGGGACACGGGCGGCGGCGAGCCTCCGAAGAAGACCAAGCCTACCCGCCCGACGCCGGCCGAACCGGCCCTGGCGGACTGAACCGAAGCCTCCCTCCCCCTCCGTGGGGAGGGAAAGGCTGCGCAGCAGCCAGGGTGGGGATGTCCCGAGTCGTATAGACGTTTGCCTGCAAAGCTTGTGAGCGCGTCGGCGTCCCCCACCCTGCCGACGCTTTGCGCCGGCTGTCCCTCCCCACTAGGGGGAGGGAGGAAACGCCAGCTCCATCGTCTGGCCGAAGGGGGTCGCCTTCCAGCGGCCTTCGAGCTGCCGCATGCGCTCCTTCACGGCCAGCACGAACGCCGGCGTCAGCCAGCGCGGCGCCTTTTCGTCGTAGAGTTCCAGGTACTCGGCCATGCGGGTCTGGAAGGCCTCGGGATCGATCTGGCCGCCCTTCAGCGCGCCGGTGAGGGCGCCGACGATCCGCTCGGTGATCGCCGCCTCGCCGCCCAACGCCTCGCCGCCGGCGACGATCAGCTCCTCGTAGCCGCCGACCTTGGCCAGCAGGCCATAGAAGGAGCCCCTGAGGCCCGCTTCGCTCTCCACCGCGAAGTGCAGGAGATCGTGGAAGAGCGCACTCCTGGTCTCCATCTCGATCGCCTCGCCGGTCCCGTCTGGCCGGACGTAGTCGAACCGGTGGTGGGTCGGCGAAATGCGCGTCAGACGCACCGTGACCAGCGGGGTCACGCGATCTCCGCGGCGATCGCCTTGGCCAGCTCCGCCAGCTCGCCGGCGTCGGCCATCCCGCCGCCGGCGTGACGGCCAAGCCCCACGCCCTGCCATCTTGGAATGATGTGGAAGTGCAGGTGATAGATCGTCTGGCCCGAGGCCGCGCCGTTGAACTGGGAGACCATGATCCCGTCCGGCTTCAGCGCCGCGCGCACCGCCCGCGTCACCCGCTGGACGGTGAGGATCAGCGCCTGCAGCGGCTCGGGCTCGATGTCCATGAGGTTGCGGGCGTGGGCGCGCTTGTGGACCACCAGGGTGTGGCCGCGGCCCTGCGGGAAGACGTCCATGAAGGCCAAGGTGTCGTGGTCTTCGAAGACCCGCGCGGCCGGCATGTCGCCGCGCACGATCTTGGCGAAGATGTTGTCCGCGTCGTAGTCGCCATCGAGATCCATGATCTTGCGGTCCCCTATTGCAGGCGTATCGTCCTAGCAAAGACGCGTGGGGGCTGAAACCATGCCAGATCCCAACCTGACGGAGCGCCAGCAGAAGTGGTTCGCCTCGGTGAAGGCGAGTCTCGAGCGCGACACCGGCAAGACGGTGGATGAATGGGTCGCCATCGCCCGAACCTGCCCGGAGACCGGCCACCGCGCCCGGTTGCGCTGGTTCAAGGAGGTCCATGGCCTTGGGATCAACCGCGCCTCGCAGGTGCTGACCGCCGCCTTCCCCTCCGAGCTCGACTGGGACGACCCGCAAAAAGTGGTCGACGCGCTCTGGGTCGATCCGGCCTCCCGGGCGATCTTCGAAGCGGTCGACGCCGCGGCCAAGGCCCTCCCCGGCACGCTGCAGACGGCCCGCAAGGGCTACACCGCCTGGTCGCGCAAGGTGCAGTATGCCGCCGTCCGGCCGGTTAGGGGCGGCACGGCGATGCTGGGCCTCGCCGTCGCGCCCGGCGGCAACAGCCGGCTCGAGGCGCCACGGAGCGAGAGCTGGTCCGAACGCCTGAAGGCCAGAACCCCCCTCGCCTCCCCGGCCGAGATGGACGACGAGATCAGGGCGCTGCTGAAGGCGGCTTGGGAAGGGGCTTAGCCTCCCGGATTGCCGACCGAAGTCGCACCGACCCCCGGGCGCGCTGAACTGACCGCTTGTTGCTCGCGCGCACAGGCCATAGCGTGATCGCCGAGGAAACGAGGTCCGGAGAGGCCGCCCCAGGAGGATCGACGCTATCGCGGCATCGGCGAAACTGCCCCTGCGCACCAAGGCGCTTTACGGCCTGGGCTCGATGTCCGACGGCGCGCAGCTGCAGCTCGTCGGCGGCGTTCTGCTGCTCTACTACAACCAGATCCTCAAGCTGCCGGCGCAGTGGGTCAGCCTGGCGCTTGGGATCGCCCTCTTCATCGACGCTTTCTGGGACCCGTTCATCGGCCACGTCTCCGACAGCCTGCGCACCCGACTGGGGCGCCGGCATGCGCTGATGTACTTCTCGGCCATTCCGGCCGGCGCCGCATTCGCCGCCCTGTGGCTGCCGCCGGCGGGGCTGAGTGGCGCGGCGCTCTTTGCCTGGCTGCTGGGCTTTGTCGTCGCCTTCCGGCTGCTGCACAGCTGCTTCATGGTGCCGGCCGGCGCGCTGACGCCGGAGCTGGCGCCCGACTATCACGAGCGCACGGTGTTGATCGGCTACCGCTGGATGCTGGGCGCGGCCGGCGGGGCGATCACCGCGGTGCTGGTCTACGGCGTCTTCCTGCGCAAGACGCCAGGCTACGCCCTTGGCCAGCTCAATCCGGCGGGCTACCCGCCGATGGCGATGACCATCGGCGTCTTCATCGCCGCCACGATCCTGATCTCGACCTTGGGAACGCATAGCCGCATCCCGACACTGCATCGCCCGGCGGCGCGCAGGGCGGACCTGTCGGGATCGCTGCGCGAGGTCGCCCGGATCTTCAACAACCACAACTTCATCGTCGCGCTGGCCGCTGGAGGGCTGGGCGCCATTTCCGCGGCGCTCTACCAGGGCCTGACCATCTACTTCAGCACTTTCATGTTCGAGCTGCCGGCCAGCAACATCATGGTGCTGGTGCTGACCCTGCTGGTTTCCGGACCCCTCGCCTTCCTGATGGCGCCGCTGGTTTCGCGCCGGATCGGCAAGAAGCGGGCCTGCATGACCCTCTTCTTCATCAGCCTCATCTTCACCCATGCGCCGATCGTGCTGAGGCTGGCGGGCGTCCTGCCGGCCAACGGCTCGCCTCTGCTGCTGCCGCTGCTCTTGGTCAACAACACGATCGGCGGCATCCTCAGCATGGGCGGCTTCATCCTCGCCAGCTCGATGATCGCCGACATCGTCGAGGAGAATCAGGTGCGCACCGGGCGCCGCTCGGAGGGCCTGCTGTTCTCCACCGACCAGCTGCTTGGCAAGGTGGTCAGCGACATGGCGACGATCCTGCCGGGCCTGCTGCTGGCGCTGGTGCATTTTCCGCAGGGCGCCAAGCCCGCCACGCTCGACCCCCAGGTGATGCGCAACCTGGCGCTGCTCTATGTTCCCTTGGCGAGCTTCCTGAGCGCGCTTTCGATCGGAACCTGGTGGTTCTTCCGCATCGAGGAGGCCGACCACAACCACAACCTCGAGACCATCGCGGACGCCCTCGTCGCCGCCGAGGTCGCCGCTCCGGAGGGTGGGTTGGCGCCCCTACCGCCAGCGGCGGCCGCCGAGATCGTCGCCGGACGGGCCTGAAACCGCCAGAGGCGCCGCCGCTGGACCTCATGACCTTTCCCTTGCCCGGCGTCGGCTGGCCTCGCTAGGGTTCAATCGCTGGAAAGGGGTGGCTGGCGCCGCGCATGCCTGACGTCTTCGTCTCCTACGCCCGCTCGACCGAGCGCGAGGCGCGCGAGATCGCCGACGCCCTTCGGGCGCTGGGTTACGACGTATGGCGCGATGACGAACTGCCGGTCCACCGGGACTACTCCGCGGTGATCGAGGAGCATCTGCGCGAGGCCAAGGCGGTGGTCGTGGTCTGGTCGGCCGAAGCGGTGAAGTCGCGCTGGGTATGCGCAGAGGCGGACGTGGCGCACGAAGCCGGAACCCTGGTCCAGCTCAGCTTGGACGGCGCGATCCCGCCCCTGCCGTTCAATCGCGTCCAATGCGCCGACCTTGGAGGCTGGACCGGCGATCCCGACGCCCCCGGCTGGCGCAAGGTCCTGGCCAGCGTCGCCGACCTCACCGGCGCGGTGAAGGCGGCGACTACGCCAGCGGTGGAGACCCACCTGCCGCTGCCCTCGAAGCCGTCGATCGCGGTCCTGCCTTTCGCCAATCTCAGCAACGACCCCGACCAGGAGTATTTCGTCGATGGCATGGTCGAGGAGATCGTCGGCTCGCTGTCGCACTTCAAATCGATCTTCGTTATCGCCGCGGGCTCGAGCCGCGCGTTCAAGGGCAAGGTCGTCAGCCCCAGGGACGCGGCGCGCCAACTGGGCGTGCGCTATCTGCTGGAGGGAAGCGTGCGCAAGTCCGCGGCGCGGGTCCGCGTCTCGGTCAGCCTGATCGACGCGGCCGACGGCGAACAGATCTGGTCCGACCGCTGGGACGATACGCTGGACGACGTCTTTTCCCTGCAGGACAAGGTCGCGGCCTGTGTCGCGGGGGTCATCGAGCCGGCTCTGCAAGGGATGGACATGCAGCGGGCCTGGACGCGCCCGCCCGTCAAGATGAGCAGCTACGACCTCTTCCTGCGGGCGACGCGGCTTTTCTGGTCGTTCAGGCGTGCGGAGACCTTGCAGGCGATCGAGCTGCTGGACCAGGCCATTGAGCTGGATCCCAACTATGGGGCGGCCCTCTCGCAGTCGGCGACCTGCCACCGCCAGGTGGTCGACCAGGGCTGGTCGGACGAGCCGGACCGCCATCGCCGCCGGGGCCTGGAACTGGCCGAACGCGCGATGATGAATGCGGGCGGCGACGCCCGGGTGCTGGCGCTGGTCGCCAACAGCCTGCCGGGCCTGGAAGGCAAGGTCGACCGCGCCGTGGCCCTGATCGACCGGGCCGTCAACCTCAACCCCGGCTCCGCCTTCGTCTGGATGATCAGCGGGGTGCTGCAGCTGCGCAACGGCGCGCCGGACGTCGCCTCCCAGCATCTGGACACCGCCATCCGCCTGGACCCGCTCTCCGGAGACAACGGTATCTCCAACATGTACCTGGCCTTCGCCCGCTTCGAGCAGGGACGGTACGACGAGGCTCTCCTGCTCTTTGGAACCACCCCGTTCAGGATTCCCGCCAGCTACGCGGTTCTGGCGGCCCTGCACGGCCACCTCGGACAGATCGGCCCGGCGCGCGAACAGTTGGCGGAGTTTCGGGCGCAGACGGCCAGTTCGATCGAGAACGTCGCCCACATCTGGCTTCCGCGCCCCGAACACCGAAAGCTGTTCCTGGATGGGATCGCCCTGGCGGAAGGCGAGACGCCGACCGGCGCGCCGGCGGACGCCTGAGGGCTTCAATACTTGAAGTGCGCGGACAGCGTCACTGTCGGCCCGGGGTTCGGACCGGCGAGATAGGCGCCGTAGAAGGCGCCGAACCGCGGATCGACCGAGGGGCTGGCGAAATCCTGCGAGGCGGCGTTGGTGACGTTCTTGGCCACCAGGTCGAGACCCCAGTGCTCGTCCACCGACTGGATCCCAGCGGAGAGGTCGAGCGTCGTCAAAGCCGCCGAGGGGAACTCGTTCTGCCGTTGGTTGAACATCATGCTGCGGTACCGCAAGCCGGCAAAGAGATGCAGATTGAGCTGCGAGGTCAGCGGCGTTTCATAGTCGCCGTTGAGGTCGAGGATGATCCGCGGCGCCTGGGCACGGCGGTAGGTCTTGAAGATCGGATTGCCGCTGGCGTCGACCTCCGGAGTGTTCGTCGTCGGGTCGATCGGCTGGATCACCGCGCTGGCGTCGGTGAAGGTGAGGTCGCCGCCGAAACGCAGGTGCTGGTTCGCCTGGAACGCGCCGTCCATCTCGACGCCATGACTGTTCGCGGGCCCGTTGAAGGTGATGAACCCCAGCGGCCCGCCGGTGAAGACGGTGTCCTGGAAGTCGGTGATGTCGGTCCAGAAGGCGGCGATGTTGAAGCGCAGTCGCCGGTCGAACAGCGTGCTCTTCAGCCCGATCTCGTAGTCCTGTGAGAATTCATCCTTGATCAGCGCCCCGGCGGCGACCAGGGCCGGCGGGACCTTGCCATCCACCAGCGCCGAGGGCGGCACGGCGATGGTGTTGGTCTCGACATAGCCGCCGGACTTGCTGCCGTGTCCGAACGAGACATAGACCATCGCCGTGGCGGTGAGGTCGTACTGCAGGCTGATATCGCCATCCAGGAAGTTGGAACCGTGCTTGAGGGGCGTCGGATCGAACGGCGGGTTGGCGATCATGTTCCAGATCGTGAACGGCGTCTCGGCGGTGCGGCCGTAGACGATGTTTTTCTGCTCGCCGGTGAAGCGCACGCCGCCGGCGATCCGAAAGGCGTCGGTGAAGTGGTAGACGCCTGACGCGAACGCCGAGTAGCCGTTCACGTCCTGCACGAAATGGTTGAGGAACGGGCCGTTGAAGAGCTGTCCGGAGATCGGCGACGGGGGCGGCGGAAAGGCCGGCGTCCCCCACAACTGGTTCTCCAGGGAATTCCAGTGGCTCCAGATGAAGAAACCGCCGGCCATGTATTCGAAACGATCCCCGGCGGGCGACTCGATACGCAGTTCCTCGGTCGCCTGATCGTAGGTCTCGTCGCGGACGAAGTTGGTGGCGTCGTCCTTGCTGAAGTCGAAGTCGTCAATGTACTTCAGGTCATAGCCGACGTAGGCCGTCTGCGAGGTGACCTTGAAGCGGCCAAGGCGCCATTCGGCGGTGACGCTGGCGATCTCCGAACTGGTCCGGTGGAACGTGTCCCCGCTGGACGTCAGGCCGGTGAACTGATCGATAGGCTGGGTCAGACCGCCTGGGCCATAGGCTGGCGGGATTGCCCCGACCAGGTGATAGCTGGCCCCGATCTGCCGGTTGTCCGCGTACTGCAGGGACGCGGTGACGGTGAGCGAGTCGGTGACGTCGGCGCGGAGGATGCCCCTCAATCCCAGGTCCTGGTGCTCGGGCCCGTTGTGATGGGTCAGATCGTTGCGAACCCAGCCGTTCAGGTCGTTGTAGTGCGCGGCCATGCGCACCGAGACCTTGTCGCTCAACGGCGCGTCGCCCGCCGCATCCAGAGAATAGCCGCCGTCGACCGCCTCATAGCCGGCCCTCGCCTCGAACGACGGCGTCGCGCCCGGCTGGCGCGAGATGATGCTGATCGCCCCCAGGCTGGCGTTCTTGCCCAGCAGCGTGCTTTGCGCGCCCTTGATGAACTCGATCCGATCGACGTCGAAGAACGCGGCCGAGTAGAGGCGGCCCTTGCCGTTGAAGACATTGTCCGTGAACACGGCCATCGACTGATCGAACGCCTGGGGCCGGGCGGTGGAGCCCAGTCCACGGAAGGTCAGGGCCAGCCCGTCGTCCGGCGCGCGCGAGAAGACCGCGCCCGGCACGGTCGTGATCGCCTGGAAGAGATCCTTGACGCCCTGCCTCTGCAAGACCTCGCCGACCTGCGCGGTCACCGTGGCGGGGACCCGCTGCACCGACTCGCTACGCTTCTCGGCGGTGACGATGATCTCGCCGAGGCCCTGCGCCGAAGTGGCGGCCGCCGGCGCGGGTTTCGGCGACGGATCCGTCTGCGCCGAGGCCGGCGCAGCCAGCGCCGCGGCCAAGGCGAACGCGCCGGCAGACAGCAGATAGCCGCCGGCGCCGCCAGTCTTCGTCCAGCCTCGCCCGGCAGACCGCAGAGCGCACGCGCCCGTCGCGCGCGCCAAGAACGTGACCATCAATCCCCCTTTGAGCGGTCCGGGCCAGCCGTCCGCTCCGTGGCATGACTTGATCACGCCCCGACTTGACTACGCAAGCCGTCCGCTCGCCCGCCTAGCCGCGCCGCTCCAGCTGGAACTCCAGGTGGGTGCGCACGGTTGGCCACTCGTTGCAGATGATCGAGTAGACGCAAGTGTCGCGCAGGTCGCCGTCGCGGCTGCGGGTGTGATTGCGCAGGATGCCGTCGAGCTTGGCGCCCAGCCGCTCGATCGCCCGCCGGCTGGCGTGGTTGAAGAAGTGGGTGCGGAACTCCACGGCGATGCAGTCCAGCTTTTCGAACGCGTGGCCGAGCAGCAGCAGCTTGCACTCGGTGTTGAGCGGGGTCCGCTGCACCCGCGCCCGGTACCAGGTGGAGCCGATCTCCACCCGCCGCGCTTCGGCGTCGATGTTCATGAACGTGGTCATGCCCACCGGCTCGCCGCTGGCCTTCTCGATCACCGTGAACGGCAGCATCGATCCGGCGGCGCGCAGGCCAAGCCGCCGGTCGATCTCCTCGGCCATGCCTTCGGGCGATGGCACCCAGGTGTACCAGAGCTTCCAGAGCTCGCCGTCCTTCACCGCCTCGGCCAGCGCCGGGGCGTCCTCGCCGCGCAGCGGCCGCAAGGTGGCGTGCTTGCCGTCCAGGGTGACTTCGTCGGGCCAGAGTTCCACGGGCGCCAATCCCAAGCGTGAGCGGGCGCGCGTCTTGCCGCCGAACGGGCGAGGGCGCAAGTCCTGGCGTCGAATTGGCGATGGAGGGGTGTAGACGGCCATGGGCATCCTGACGGACGACATGCGACGGGTGCTGGACGAGCAGAAGCTCGGCTTCATCGCCACGGTGTGCCCGGACGGCACGCCCAATCTCTCGCCCAAGGGCACCACTGCCGCCTGGGACGACGACCACCTGGTGTTCGCCGATATCTGTTCGCCCGGCACGATCGCCAACCTGCGCCAGAACCCGGCGGTGGAGATCAACGTCGTCGATCCGCTCTCGCGCAAGGGCTACCGGTTCAAGGGGACGGCCAGCGTCTTCAACGAGGGGGACAGGTTCGAGGAACTGATCGACTTCTACCTGGCCCGCGGCTCGACCAGCGCCAAGCGCCACATCGTCCTGGTGAAGGTCGAGCACGCCGCGCCGCTGATCTCGCCCGCCTACGACGTTGGCGAGAGCGAGGCCGAAGTCAGCGCCCGCTGGCGCGACTACTGGGCCGATCTCTGGCGGCGACGCGCGGAGTCGGCGCCGCCCTAGGCGGCCTTGAACGGCGAATATTCCTCGGCCAGCCAGTCCATCTCGCCCTGCACCGCGCGGCGTTCCTCCTCCAGGTAACGCGCCACCGGCGAGCGCAGAGCCGGGTCGGCGATGTAGTGGGCGGAGTAGACGGCGGTGGGAAGATACCCCCGGGCGATCTTGTGCTGGCCCTGCGCGCCCGCCTCGACCCGGGCCAGGCCATGGTCGATGGCCCATTCGATCGCCTGGTAGTAGCAGAGCTCGAAGTGCAGGAACGGCACGTCCTCGAGGCACCCCCAGTTGCGCCCGAAAAGGCAGTCGCCGCCGATCAGGTTGAAGGCGCCGGCGATGTAGCGCCCCTCGCGCCTGGCCAGCACCAGCAGCACCCGGTCGGCCATCCGCTCGCCCAGCAGCGAGAAGAAGCGACGGTTGAGGTACGGGCGGCCCCACTTGCGCGCGCCGGTGTCCATGTAGAACGCGTAGAAGGCGTCCCAGTGTTCTTCGCAAAGATCCTTGCCGGTCAGGCAGAGGACCTCCAAGCCCGCGACCGCCTCGCGCCGCTCTCGCCGGATGGTCTTGCGGCGGCCCGACGAGAGCGCGCCCAGGAACTCATCGAAGCTGGCGTAGCCGGCGTTCAGCCAGTGGTACTGCTGGTTCTGGCGCAGCAGCATCCCCTCGCCGCCCATGAACCGCCACTCGTCCTCCGTCGGGAAGTTGATCCCTAGGGTGGAGACGCCGATCCGCTCGCAGAGGGTGATCCCGCCCGAGAGCAGCATCCGCCGCCCCGCCGCCAGGTCGATGTCCGGGCGCACCAGGAACCTGGGACCCGTCACCGGCGAAAACGGCGAGGCGCAGACGAGCTTGGGATAATAGCGCCCGCCGGCCCGCTCATAGGCCTCGGCCCAGGCGTGATCGAAAACATATTCGCCCTGGCTGTGGGACTTCAGATAGACGGGCGCCACGGCGGCGATCCGCCCGGCCCCGTCCCGCACTGCGAATGTTGCGGCGCCCACCCGGTGCGCTCGACGGCGCAGCCGGACTCCTCGACCACGTCCAGAAAGTCGTAGGCGACGAACGGGTTGGCCGCCCGATCCGAAGATTCACTGCAAGCTTCCCAGCTCTCCCGGCCGATCTCGGTGATGCGGCGATGGACGCTGACCTCGGGCTTCAGCGCGCTCAAGCCGCATAGCCCTCGAAGATCAGGTTGTCGCAGTGGTCCTTCACCAGGTCCCACTCCGCGGGCGAGCGGACAGTCCAGGCGACCACGGGCATGCCCTGGGCGCGCAGGCTGTCGGCCTTGCGGCTGGGCAGCATGTCCATCCCCAGCGCCAGGAAGTGCGGGCGGGCGATGGCGACGTGCTCCAGCCTGGCGTAGGCGCGGCGCTGTTCGGGCGCCATCCGCCGGGCGTCGGCGGCGCGGTAGCTGTAGCTGTCCAGACCCCGCAGCACCTGGGGGTGACGATCGGCGAACCAGGCGTGGGAATAGGGATTGAAGCCGATCACGCAGGTCGGCCCGGCGTGGTCGATCAGGATCTCGTGCACCCGCTGCTCCAGGGGGCCGACCTCGCCGTAGGGCGTCTTGATCTCGATCAGCACCATCGAGCGTCGCCCGACCAGGGTCAGGGTGTCGGCGAGCGTGGGGATGGTCTCGTCGGTCCCCAGGAGGGCCAAGCGCCCGAGGTCGGCGGCGGTGTGGTCGGCGATGTGGCCTGCGACGCCGGTCATCCGCTCCAGGTCGGCGTCATGGAAGACGACCGCCTCGCCGTCGGAGCTCAGCTGGACGTCGAGCTCGATCCCGTAGCCCGCCTCGCAGGCCGCCTCGAACGCCCCCAGGGAGTTTTCTGGCGCTCCGCCTGGAGACCACAGGCCGCGGTGCGCGATCGGCGGGTCGAACAGCAGGTCCCAGGCTGCGCCGAAGCGGTCCCTCATGACGCCTCCACGACGGCGTCCACCTCCACGGCGAAGTTGAGCGGCAGGCGATAGACGCCGACGGCGCTCCTGGCGTGGCGGCCGGCGTCGCCGAACACCTCCACCATCAGGTCCGAGCAACCGTTCAGCACCTGCGGAATCTCGAAGAAGTCGGGCCCCGCCTGGACGAAGCCGCCGAGCTTGACCACGCGGCGCACCCGCGCGAGGTCGCCCTCGCAGGCGGCCTTCATCTGCGCGATGAGGTTGAGGCCGCAGAGCCTAGCGGCCCGCTTGGCGCCCTCCAGGTCGACGTCCTCGCCGACCACCCCGCGTATGCCGCCGGCGGCGTTGACGGAAACCTGGCCGGAGATGTGGATCAGCGCGCCCGCCCGCACGAACGGCACATAGTTGGCCACCGGCCGGGTCGGCTCGGGGAGCGTCAGGCCAAGCTCAGTCAGTCGTCGCTCGGGATCGGTCATCTTCCAGAGTTACCGCGTCCCCCGCGGACCTGGAAGCACTTGTGCATCGTAGCCCGACTCATCGTCCGACCTGGGTCCGATGCGCCAGAGGATCGATTCCAAAACGAAACGCGGCCGGGACTGGCCCGGCCGCGCTCGTTGGATGCAGATACTAGGAAGGAAGAACTAGCGAGCGGCTTGGACGCGCTCGACGAGGGCGGTGACGCGCTCGTTGATCGGCTTGAAGGATTCCTTGACCGAGGCGGCGACCGTCTCGGAGGCCTTGGTCATCTCGGCGATGTAGGCTTCCATGGCGCTCTTGGCCCAGGCGGTCTGCAGCTCGACCACTTCCTGCACGCTCTTGGCGCCGGTCAGGCTCTTGGCCGCGGCGACGTGGTCTTCCATGCTCTTCTTGGAGAAGGCCATGGCCTGGGCGCCCAGGGCTTCGGCGCCCTTGGTGGCGGCGGTGACCGAAGCGACGACCGCTTCCAGATTCTTCTTCGAATGGGTGTTGATCTCGCCAAGGGCGGTGAGGGATTTCTCGACCCCGTCCTTGAAGGCTTGATTGCCGGCGGTGGTGAACTGATCCACCGTGGTCTTGAGGGTGTCGGCGCCTGTGGCGGCCATTGAGGTATCTCCTTGGGAAGTCCGGGGGCGGTGGGTGACGCTTCGATACGCCTACGCGTCGGAGGGGGCTGCCAACGCGACGGCTCTGATTTCCCATGCTGCACTGCGATAGTCAAGCGTTTTTTGTGCAGTGCAACATAATGCGGATTTCAGGGTAACGGGGCGGAACCGGCGATCAAGCTTACGTGTTCCCGCGCGCTGCGACCCTTTCGCTCAAACCTTGTTTACCTTGGCGAAACACTGGTTAAGTCATGCTAAGTTTCCCGCTGGCGACGACTCTCGCCGCCAACAGTAAGCATGCTCGACGGAGCCCGCCCATGCACGAGCCCGCCCGCCGCGTTTCGTACGCTTTGGCCGCCTTGGCCGCGTCGATCTGCGTCACGACAGCCCCAACCCTCGCCCAGGCCCAACCGGAGCTGCAGACGGCGGACTTGCGCGTCACCCGCGACGAGCCGCGCTACGCGGCGATCGTGATGGACGCGACGTCCGGCGAGATTCTCTATCAGGTGCGGGCGGATGCGCCCCGCTATCCGGCGTCGGTGACCAAGATCATGACGCTCTATCTGGCGTTCGAGGCGCTGGCGACGGGCCGGTTGCATGAGACGGACCTGGTCACCGTCTCGCCCCTGGCGGCCGCCCAGCCGCCGACAAAGCTCGGACTTCGTCCCGGCGAGACCATCACCGTCGAGGACGCCATGCACGCCATGGCCGTCCACTCGGCCAACGACATGGCGGTCGCGCTCGCCGAGAAGATCGGCGGCTCGGAGAGCCGGTTCGCGGCGATGATGACGCTGAAGGCGCAAGAGCTGGGCATGACCCACTCGCACTTCGTCAATCCCAATGGCCTGCCAGACAGCCGCCACGTGAGCTCGGCGCACGACATCGCCATCCTCTGCCGGGCGGTGCTGCGCGACTATCCGCAGTACTACGCCTACTTCGGCACCGAGCAGTTCACCTTCCGCGGTCAGACGATGACCAACACCAACCACCTGCTGGGCCAGATGCCCGGGCTGGACGGCTTCAAGACCGGCTTCACCAACGCCGCCGGCTTCAACCTGGCCGCCTCCGCCGTCCGCAACGGCCACCGGCTGATCGCGGTGGTGCTGGGCGGCACGTCCAGCGGCGCGCGCAACGCCAACGTCGAAGACCTGCTGCTCACCGGCTTCGATGTCGAGGGCCGGCGCGATCGCGGCGAGACGCTGCAGCTGACACAGAACCTCTTCGAAGCCCCGCCGGTCGGCGGAACGCCGCAGCCGCAGTTGGGCCAGGGCGACTCCGTCAGCGACCCGATCGACGTGGTGCTCACCGCCGCCAATCGCGGGACCCCGGTGACCCTGGTTCCCGCCGGCGCGACGCAACTGGCCGCCGTCGCCAAACCCTCGATGGTCGCCGACTTCGGAACCCATCGCGCCGGCTTCGCCGATACCGCCGCGGTCCAGAAACCGGCCCAGGCGCGCGAGCGGCGCAACTGGATGGTGGAGGTCGGCGAATTCCGCTCCGACCGTCTGGCGACGCAGCAAGTCGACTTCATCGCCACCAAGTTCAAGAGCCTCTTCGACGACCGCGAGGGCCAGGTGGATCACTCCGGCCACCGGTACCGCGCCGTCTTCACCGGCTTCACGCCGAGCGAAGCCAAGGACGCCTGCGAGACGGTCCAGGCGAAGGACCTGCCCTGCACGGCGGGCGGACCGCACTAGCCGCTAGCCTGAGTCAGCGCTGCAGCAACATCTCGCGGGCCGCATTGAGCCGGGCCGCGAGGCCCGTCGCGCCGCCCTGGTCGGGGTGCACGCGCCGCATCAGCCGCCGATACGCCGCCTCGATCTCCTCGCGCCCGGCGCTGGACGTCACCCCCAGCGTGGCCAGTGCCTCGGCGCGGCTCATGCTGTCGCCAGGCGACGCTGCCGGCGCTCTTGGCTGGCGCACGGAATAGCCCAGCCAGGCCGCCGCCCCCAGCAGCAGCAGGGTGTCGATCCAGGCGCCGCGCAGGGCGTCGAAGACGCCGCCGCCGACCGCGGCCAGGGCCATCGCTCCGGCCAGCAGCCGCCAGTGGGTGTTGCGGGCGAGCGTCCCGCGACCGAGCCCGACGAAGAGCGCCAGCACCACCACGCCCAGCGCTACATAGATCATCGATCGGCCCGGCTATTCGGCGGCGAGGATATCGCCCGGCTGGGCCGCCAGCCCGAGATCGGCCATCATCAGCCGCAGCTCCTGGCGCGCCGCGATGTGGCCCAGCGACACCGGGATCGGCCGCACCTTGGGCCCGATGTCGGCGACGGTGAGGCCGAACGGGAAGAGCTCGCGATAGATCACCCGGTCGCGCAGGCCAGCCAGCGTGCGGAACCCGACCCGGCGCGAGAGCGCCTGCACCCGCTCGTCCACCCGCCGCCGGTTGCGCGCCTCGGCCGAGGCCAGGCGGTTGCGCAGCACCACCCAGTCGATCGAGCGGCCGCGCTCGGCGGCCCGCTGCTTGCGCGCCTCCCAGACGGTCTCGGAGTAGAGGCTGGGGCGGACCAGATCCAGGCTCAGCGGATCGACCACGCCCAGGACGTCGAAGTCGACGAAGCTGTCGTTCATCGGGGTGACGATCAGATCGGCGCGCCGGTGCGCGGCCCTGGAAAGCTCGGTGTCGGCGCCGGGGGTGTCGATGACCACGAAATCGTCCTCGCCCGCCTCCGCCAGCGCCGCCTCGACGCCGGCGACGTCGTTGACGCCCTCCAGACGCCGGGGCTGGGGGAGATCGGCGCTGTTGGCGGAAATCCACTGGCCGCGGTTGGCGAAGAAGTGACCCATCGACTGCTGGCGCTGGTCCAGATCCAGCACCGCCACCTTGGCGCCGTCATGGGCGAGCGCGGTCGCGAGGTGGACGGCGATGGTGGATTTCCCCGCCCCGCCCTTCTCGTTGCCGACGACGATGATGCGCATGGCGCCGCCCCCACGAGCCGTTTCAGTGACCATCGTTACCGGAATCAGTTTCCGGCGCCCCAGGGGCACGAGATACCGGGCCGGAGGTCTCGTCAACGCAACCTGTGACAAGACCGCCTGGACAGACGCCCGGCCCCTCCGTCATAGGTGCGCCGCCGCGCGAAAGGGCCGCATGCCAAAGACCGCCTTACCTGTTGTCCGCACCATCGCCGAGCTGCGCGCCGCTGGCCGCGACTTCCGAATCGCCGGCCAGAAGATCGCGCTCGTCCCGACCATGGGCTTCCTCCACGAGGGGCATTTGTCGCTGGTGCGGTTGGGCAAATCTAGGGCGGAACGGGTGGTGGCGAGCCTCTTCGTCAACCCGACCCAGTTCGCCCCGGCCGAAGACTTCGACGTCTATCCGCGGGACGAGGCCAGGGACGCAGAGCTGCTCGCCAGCGCCGGCTGCGACCTCCTCTATGCGCCGTCGACGGCGCAGATGTACCCGCCCGGGTTCCTCACCACGGTGAGCGTCGCCGGGATCACGCGGCCGATGGATGGCGCGGCCAGGCCCACGCACTTCGCCGGCGTCGCCACGGTGGTGACCAAGCTGCTGACCCAGTCGCTGCCGGACTTGGCGATCTTCGGCGAGAAGGACTATCAGCAGCTGATGGTGATCCGCCGGCTGGTCAGGGACCTGGACCTGCCGGTGGAGATCGTCGGCGCGCCGATCGTGCGCGACACGGACGGCCTCGCCCTTTCCTCGCGCAACGCCTACCTCAGCGCCAAGGAGCGGCGGATCGCGCCCCGGCTCAGCGAAGTGCTGCAATGGGCCACCGAGGCGCTGGCCAAGGGCGCGCCGGTGCGCACGATCGAGGAGCAGGGCCTGGAGACGCTGGGCAAGGCCGGCTTCGGCGCGATCGACTATTTCGAGGTCCGCGAGACCGAAGAGCTGCGCCACTTGGGCCCCGGCCCGGTCATCGACACCCCGGCCCGCGTGTTCGTCGCCGCCCGGCTCGGCAAGACCCGGCTGATCGACAACTGGCCGGTGTGAGGGCCGTCAGAACGCGCCCGTCGCCCGCCACGCCACGTAGGCCGCCACCGCCAGGATGAGTCCCGCGAACAGCCGCCGGGCCAGTCCGGCCCGCTCGGCCAGCGCCTTGGCGCCGCGAAGACCCGCAATGCCTCCGGCCAGACCGCCCAGAACGAAGAGCGCGGCGATCGGCCAGTCCACCTGTCCGGAGACGGCGTAGTTCAGCGAAGTCGCGGTCCCGAAGATGGCCACCGACACCAGCGATGAGGCGGAGGCGTTGGCCAGCGTCATGCCGGTCGCCGCCATCAGTCCCGGCACGATCAGGAACCCGCCGCCGATCCCGAAGAAGCCGGCCGCGAAGCCCGTCACCACGCCGATCGGCGCCAGCCTGGCGACCAGCGGCCAGGTGATCTGGACGCCGGGATCGCCTTCGCTGCGGGGCTTGCGGAACATCGAGACCGCGATGGCCGCCATGGCGATGGCGAAGAACAGCAGCAAGCGCTGGCCCTCGACCTGCTTGGCCAGGCTCGAACCCAGGAACGAACCCAGCATGCCGGCGGCGGCGAACACGCTGGCGCACGGCCACTTCACCCGTCCGCCCCGCCAGTGGCCGATCACGTTGACGGCGGCGTTGAAGGCGACGGCGGCCGCCGAGGTGCCGATGGCCACGTGCGGGTCCCGCACTCCAACCACGTAGAGCAGCAGCGGCGTCGCCAGCACCGAGCCGCCGCCGCCGAACAGCGCCAGGAGGGCGCCCACCAGCGCGCCGCTCATCAGCGCCGCGACGATGACGGCCGCGGTCAGTTCCATGGCGCTTGCAGATCGGGAGCCATGTCTGCGCCGATCACCAGGCGCCGATCTCGCGCAGCTGGCGGGCGAGCTCCATGGGGACGCTTTCGGCGCCCAGTCCGGCGCGCAGGTCCGGCGGCGCGTCCTGGGACTCCAGATAGCGCCAGCCCTGGAAGGCGCGGCGCGGGGTCGGGACCACCAGCACCACGTCGGGCGAGACGGTCACCGCGCAGCGCCTGGCGATGCCCTCGCCCACCGTCTCCACCGCCAGGATGGATTGGCGGCAGAGGATGAAGCCCTTGAACACCCGATAGAGCGAGCCGCCGTCCGTCAGCTCGTCCGCCCGGCGCGGCGTCTGGCGGGTGCGCATGATCCAGGGCCGATCCTCGCCCTCGCTCTCCCGCCACCAGTCCAGCAGCTCGTCCACCGTATCGCAGCCGACGCAGAGCTTGATCAGGTTGAGGGCCATGCGCTGGCCCTACTCCGCCGCCTCGAGGCGCGCCAGCAGGACGCCTTCGGTCACCTGGTCGCCCACCGTGCATCGCACCTCCGCCACCACGGCGTCGAAGGGCGCGGTCAGCGAATGCTCCATCTTCATCGCCTCCAGGGTGACGACCGTCTGGCCGAGCTTGACCTTGTCGCCGCGCCCAACGGCCACCTGCGCGATGCGGCCGGGCATCGGCGCCAGGATCTGGCCATCGCCGACCAGGGCGGCGCCGAGGCCCGCGGGCCGTGGACGGGAGAGACTGATCGCCTCTCCCGCCTCGAAGACCACCGCCGTTCCGCCCGACGTCAGGCTGTGGAGATCGCCCGCGCCATTGAAGGACGCGGGCAGCACCTCGTCGCGCCATTGCAGCAGTGTCGTCGCCGGCTCGGCGCCCAGGCGGAAACCGGCCAGCGCGCCGCCGGTCCAGGGCGAGCCATCGCCCCGGCGGACCAGCGCCAGAGCCGCCGCAGCCAGCGTCGCGGCCGACGGCCTGGGCGGGGGGGCAAGGTGATCCAGGCGCGCCTCGATGAAGCTCGTGTCCACCTGCCCGGCGCGGAAATCCGGCTCGCCCAACAGTCGCGCCAGGAAGCCGGCGTTGGCGCTCACCGGCCACACCTCCACCGCCGCGCAGGCCTCGGTGAGCGCCTGGGCCGCCGCCTCGCGGGTGGGCGCATGGGCGATCAGCTTGGCGATCATCGGATCGTAGTAGGGCGTGATCTCGCCCCCTTGCTCGACGCCGCTGTCCGTGCGCACGCCCCGCGGTAGGACGAAGTGGGTGAGCGGCCCGGTGGAGGGCAGGAATCCCTTGGCCGGATCCTCGGCGTAAAGCCGCGCCTCGATGGCGTGGCCGCTCATGGCGATCTGATCCTGGGTCAGCGGCAGCGGCTCGCCCGAGGCCACGCGCAGCTGCCATTCCACCAGGTCCAAGCCCGTGATCGCCTCGGTGACCGGATGCTCCACCTGCAGGCGCGTGTTCATCTCCATGAACCAGATGCGGTCGGACCTCAGGCCCTGCGAGGCGTCGGCGATGAACTCCACCGTGCCCGCGCCTTCGTAGTTCACCGCCTTGGCGACGCGGACGGCGGCGGCGCAGAGCACCTCGCGCGTCGCCGCGTCCATGCCGGGCGCCGGCGCTTCCTCGATCACCTTCTGGTGGCGGCGCTGCAGGGAACAGTCGCGCTCGAAGAGGTGGACGACATGGCCGTGGGCGTCGCCGAACACCTGCACCTCGATGTGGCGCGGGCGGGTGACGTAGCGCTCCAGCAGCACCCGGTCGTCGCCGAAGGCGGAGGCCGCTTCGCGCTTGGCGCTCTCCAGGGCGGCGGCGAAGTCTTCGGCGCGCTCCACCTTGCGCATGCCCTTGCCGCCGCCGCCGGCCACCGCCTTGATCAGCACCGGCCAGCCGATCGCCGCCGCCTCGCTGGCCAGCCGCGCCGGCGCCTGGTCTTCGCCCAGATACCCGGGCGTCACCGGTACGCCAGCCTCCGCCATCAGCCGCTTGGCCGCGTCCTTCAGCCCCATGGCCCGGATCGCCGCTGGCGGCGGGCCGACCCAGACGAGGCCCGCGGCCAGCACCGCCTCGGCGAAGTCGGCGTTCTCGGAGAGGAAGCCGTAGCCAGGGTGGATCGCCTCGGCCCCCGTGTCGCGCGCGGCGGCGAGGATCGCCTCGCCTTTGAGGTAGCTCTCGCGCGCTGGCGCCGGGCCGATCAGGACCGCGGCGTCGGCCTTGGCGACGTGCGGCGCGGCCGCATCGGCCTGCGAATAGACCGCGACCGTGCGCACGCCCAGGCGCCGGGCGGTGCGGATGATCCGGCGGGCGATCTCGCCGCGGTTGGCGATCAGCAGCGAAGCGATCAAGCGCCGACCTCATAGAACCCGATCAAGAGAAGCCCGACCATGATCACCGCAAAGGCGATCAGCGAGCCGAAGAACAGGATGAACATCCGCGCCAGGGTCCCAAAGACGCCGACGCCGTAGGTTCCCCTCATGTGGACGAAGAGGTGGACGGGCGAGGCGAAGATCAAGAGACCGAACCAGCCGCTCAGCCTCTCCCCCAGCATCATCGCCGTCAGCAGCAGGCCCTGGAACGACAGCGAATGCATCGAGAAGATCAGGTGGTCGAAGATGAAGACGCTGCGCCGCCAGAAGAACATCAACCCCAGCAGCGCCGCGCTGACCGGCAGGGCCAGGAACACCAGCCGCTGGGCCCAGGCCGTCAGCGTCGCCTCGAAGGCGTCCGGGTGCGCCCGCGCGATCCGGACGCGGTCGGTCATCCACTTGGTCAGCGCCGGATTGTTGTCGATATTGATGTGCGGCTCGTGCCCGGCGCTGAGCACGGTCTGGGCATGGCCCGATGGCGACGATGCGCCGTTGCCCCCGCCAGCGCCCGCCGCCAGGAAGACCACCACCACGACGATCAGGAACAGCCGGAAGGGCGGCGCCTGGGCGGCGCGGTGACCATCCAGATATTCGCGGGTGAGCCGGGCCGGTCGGAAGAAGAGCCTGGGAAGCGTGCGCCAGAGGCGGCTGTCCACGTCGAAGAGTCCGCCGACCACCTCCGCGGCGAGGCGCAGGATCGAGCGGTGGAAGTCCTCGGCCGACTGGCCGCAGGCGTGGCACCAGCGTCCCGCGAGCGTCGTCCCGCAGTTGGGGCAAGCCGCGCCAACCGGCAGCACGTGCTTGGGCGCCCGGCCCACCACGCCCCCCGCGCCCTCCAGCGCCGCG
>JBIOEF010000008.1:0-57896 GCA_044445785.1 Caulobacterales bacterium | reverse complement strand
GGGGTAACCGCCGCTGATCAGCATCCGCTTGGCCGGGCCGTCTTCCTGGAGGTGGGTCGCCGCGCCGATCCGCTCGTCCGAGCCGCCGGTCAGGGCGACGACGCCGTCGGCGGTCGGCGGCTCGTCGGCCGGCGTCGAGCGGTCGACGCGGCCGGCGAAGGCGAGCAGGCCCGCGGTCCAGATCAGGATCAGCACCGCCAGCGCGGCCAGGCTCCTCATGGGTGCTCTTTCAGGACCGCCATGGCGGTGAGCCTGGCGGTGATCGCCGCGATCAGCGCGCCGATGAGCGGGAAGGGCGCGGGCGCGGCCAGATCGCGCCAGGCGATCGGCAGCAGCACGGTGAGGTCATGGTCGGAGGTCATGGTCTTCATCGCCGCCGCCACGCCCACCGCCAGCACCGCGCCCAGCAGGCCCGCCTGGGCGGCGGAGCGGGCGAACCTGGCCTGGAACAGGCGGGCGATGAAGCCGTCGGTGGCGCCGGCCAGATGCAGGGCCTCGACCACGTCGCGCCGCGCGGCCAGGCCCTGGCGGGTGGCGAAGGCGATCACCGCGCCCAGCGCCACCAGCAACAGGACAAAGAGCGCCGCCGCCGCGGCGCGGGCGGCCAGGCCCGCGCGCATGATATCGGCGGTCCAGCGGCTGTGGTCGTCGACGGTGGCGTCCAGCCCCTTGGCCCTCAGCGCCCGGTCGAGGTCGGCGCCGGTGGCCGGCGCCTTGGGGTCCAACTCGACGGTGACCAGGCGCGGCACCGGCAGGTCCGGGGGCAGGGCCCCCGGCCCGATCCAGGGCGCCAGCAGCGCCTCGGCCTTGGATTTCTCCAGCGCCCGCACTTCGGCGACCCCCTTCACCGCCGAGACCGCCTCCACCGCCTGCTCGGCGGCGGCGTCCGGGGTCTCGACCCCCTGGGCGCGGACGACGATGGTGGCCGAACCGGCGAGCTCCGAGCGCCAGCCCTCCGCCGCCCGCTCGCCCGCCAGCGCGGCGATGCCCGAAAGTCCGGCCAGGAACGACAGCGCCGCGACCACGAACAGCAGCGCCAGGTCCCGGCCGTCGCCCCGCGGCAACAGCGGGGCCGGCCACCAGCGCTTGGGATCGAACGCCAGGCTCATGCGCTCAGTTCTGGAGCCAAGCCGGTGTAGGGCGCAAGCCGTCCCTCCTCCAGGTGCATGACCGGCTTGCCCGAACGGGCGACGAGGTCGGTGTCGTGGCTGGCGATCAGCACCGTGGCGCCGATCCGGTTCAGCTCCATGAACAGCCGCAGGATGCGCAGGCCCATCGCCTCATCGACATTGCCGGTTGGCTCGTCCGCCAGCAGGATGTCCGGCCGGTTGATCACCGCCCGCGCGATCGCCAGGCGCTGCTTCTCGCCGCCCGAGAGCGCCGGCGGCATGGCGTGCATGCGATCGCCCAGCCCGACCCAGGCCAGCAGGTCGGCGACATCGGAGCGGTAGGACGCGGCCTTGCGCCCGCCGATCCGTGGGGCGAGCGCCGCGTTGTCGAACACCGAGAGGTGATCGAGCAGGCGGAACTCCTGGAAGACCACGCCGATCCGGCGGCGCATCATCGGCCGGTCCTTGCGCTTCAGCAGGGCCAGGTCCTGGCCGAAGATCTCGATCCGGCCGCGCGAGGCGTGCTCGGCCAGATAGATCAGTTTGAGCAGCGTCGACTTGCCCGAGCCAGACGCGCCGGTGAGGAAATGGAACGAACCCGGCGGCAGTTCGAAGGAGATATCCTTCAGCACTTCCGGCTCGCGGCCGTAACGCATGGAGACGCCCTCGAAGCTGACCGTCGGCTTCGTTGACGAAAGCTCGAAAGGTTCGACCGATGGGGCGATGGGCTTCCTGGACATGCGAGCCGAAATCGGCGACCTCGAAGGAGGTTTTGCTCGGGCGTCCGATTCGTATGTCATGATACTGACCTGTCCGGAGTGCGCCACCGGCTATTTCGTCGATGACGCTCAGATCCGACCTGGCGGGCGGGCGGTGCGCTGCGCCGCCTGCGGGCACCGCTGGACCGCGCTTGCCGAACCGCCGATCGAACTGCAAAGCTCGCCCGAGGAAGGGGCGATCGGCAAAGCGCCGTCCAAGGACGAACCGGACGACGCCAACGCCCCGCTCACCGCCGACGACCTGCCCAAGGTGTTCCGCAACCGCGCCGAGGACGAGCGGCGGATGCGCCAGGCGGCGGTCACCGGCGCGGTCTGGGCCGGGGCGGCGATCCTGATAGCGGCGCTGGCGGGCGCCGCGGTGATCTTTCGCGAGGGCGTGGTCAGCGTCTGGCCGAAGACCGCCTCGGTCTACGCCGCCATCGGCCTGACGGTGAACCCGATCGGCCTGGTGATCGAGCAGGTCCGCGCCGAACCCTCGCTGCAGGAGGGCCATGCGACGCTGGCGGTGAGCGGCGTGATCCGCAACGTCGAGGATCATCCGGTGCTGGCCCCGCCTCTGCGCATCAGCCTGATGAACGCCCAGGGCAAGCGCGTCGCCGGCCAGATCGACGCGCTAGGCAACGCCCGCATACCGCCGGGCGAAACGCGCCATTTCGTCACCGCCATCTTCGACCCGCCGTTCTCGGCCCAGGACCTGCAGGTGGACTTCGCCCCTGGCGCCAGGGGCCAGGTGCTCGCCGGCCGCGGCGTGAAGTCGCCGCAAAGGCCGCCGGACGGCCTGGATCTGCGAGGTTCTACGGCGCCGGACCAGGCGGCTGCCGCGCCAATCGCCGCGCCGGCGGTCCAGGCCCAGCCGCTGGCGCCTGGCCAGCCCTACGCCTAGCCGGCCAACGCCGCTCCGGCCCGCGCCGCCCCGGCGACCCCCACCGGTCGCCCATGAGCCAGGCGCCGGCCGGCTACACGCTGCTCCTCAGCGAAGACGACGTGGCCGCGCGGGTCGGCAGGCTGGCGGCGCAGATCGCGCCGCGCATCGAGGACGATGCGGTGGCGGTCTGCCTGCTCACCGGCGGGCTCTGGTTCACCGCCGACCTGACGCGCGCCCTCGCACGCCTCGGCCGGCACGTGGCCTTCGACGCCCTGTGGCTCGCCTCCTACGGCGACGACCGCGCCAGCCGCGGCCGCTGCCAGGTGCGCGCCGACCTGCAGCGCCCGCTGGTCGGGCGCCAGGCGCTGGTGGTGGACGACGTGGTCGACACTGGCCTCTCGCTCAGCGAGGCCGCACGGCTGGTCCGCGACGCCGGCGCGCGCGAAGTGTTGACCTGCGTCTTCGCGCGCAAGCCCTGGCCGACGCCCAGGGCGATCGAGCCGGACTTCTCCGCCTGGGAAGCGCCGCCCCGGTTCCTGGTCGGCTACGGCATGGACTCGGAAGGCGCCATGCGCGGGCTGCCCTACATCGCCGCGGCGGACTGACCCCCGGTAGCGGCGCCGCTCACGGCGACTCTGCGATCAGGCCCTTCGCCGGAACAGCAGGTTGAAGATGAAGATCACCAGCATCGCGCCTGCGACGGCGACGATGATTTCGACGATGAAGCCGCTCATCCCGCTGTGTCCGACAAGGCGGCCCAGCGCCGGCACGTGACTGACGATAAAGCCGCCGACGAAGCCGCCGATGATCCCCAGGACGATGTCCATGAGCAGACCCGAGCCGCTCCTGTTGATCACCTTGCTGGCGACGAACCCCGCGATGCCGGAGACGACGATCCACACCAGGAAATGTATCATTGTTCCTCCCCGTTCCTTCCCGTCGCGGCGAGGCTCGCCAGGACGCCGGCGGAGCTAGCGCCCCCCAGGAAGAAATGTACACGCCGCCGCGCGGCCGAAGGCGGCGGTCGATCAGTGCAGGATCGGCCAGCCGTTGTTGGAGAAGATGGAATTGGCGGTGGGCGGGGGCGCCTGGGCCGCGGTCCGTAGTTTACGGTGATTTTCGGCGAGGCGTCGCCTGCGGGCGCTCTTCCGCAGCGCCCTTCGTGAGCGCATATGAGCGCGATGGGACCCTGGCGGCCGCAACGATCGTTCTTCCGCTCGCTGGCGCGTGGGCTGCGCGGGCGCTGTCCGCAGTGCGGCGAGGGGCGGATATTCTACCGTTACCTCAAGGTCTCGCCATTCTGCCCAGCCTGCAGCCACGAGCTCGACCGCTATCCCTCCGACGACGGGCCGGCCTACTTCACCATCCTGATCGTCGGCCATCTGATCATCGCCCCGTTCCTGTTCTTCTTCGCCCCGCTGATCTGGAAGGCGCCGATGCTGGTGATCATCCCGGCGGCGGTGACACCGGTGGCGATCATCACCCTCCTGGCCCTCCCCAGGATCAAGGGCGCGGTGGTGGGCGTGCTCTACGCCCTCGACATCAATCGCGGCGACGCCCACCTGCACACGGCGGACGGACCCCAATAGCGACCGGTCTCAAATGAGGCCCAGCTCGCGGCGGGCGTTGCGGGTCAGCTTGGCGGCGACGATGGCGTGGGCGCTCTTCAGCCAGTCGGCGACCTCTTCGGCCTCGAGGTCTTCCAGATTGTCGAACTGGACCCATTTGGCGCGCGCCATATAGGGCGCCGGCCGCGCGCGGCCGCTCTCGACCAGAGCCTCGTAGGCGATGTCGCTTACCTTGAACATGCAGCCGCCGGCGCCGTCGGGCATGGCGAACATCTTGCCGCCGACCTTGAACACGTCTTCGTGCCCCCAGGGATTGTCGCGCGTGGCGCCCGGCAGGGCCAGGCAGAGGGCGTCGAACTCGCCTCGCGTCAAGCGCTGACGCCGACCCCGATCGGGCAGCTGACGCCCGTTCCGCCGACGCCGCAGTAGCCGTGGGGATTCTTGGCCAGGTATTGCTGGTGATAGTCCTCGGCGAAGTAGAAGGGCCCGGCGTCGGCGATCTCGGTAGTGATCTGGCCAAGGCCGGCCGCCGTCAGCGCCTTCTGATAGGCGTCGCGCGAAGCTTCCGCCGCCGCCTTCTGCGCGGCGTCATAGGCGTAGATCGCCGAGCGGTATTGGGTGCCGACATCCGCGCCTTGCCGCATGCCCTGAGTGGGATCGTGGCCTTCCCAGAATTCCTTCAGCAGGCTCTCGTAGGAGATGACCTGGGGGTCGAACACCACCAGCACCGCCTCGGTGTGGCCGGTGCGGCCGCTGCACACTTCCTCGTAGGTCGGATTGGGGGTGATGCCGCCCACATAGCCGACGGCGGTCACCCAGACGCCCGGCAGCTGCCAGAACTTGCGCTCCTCGCCCCAGAAGCAGCCCATGGCGAACTGCGCCAGCTGCATCCCCTCCGGATACGGACCTTTCAGCGACCGCCCATTGATGAAGTGCCGCTCGGCCGTCGGGATCGCCTGGGCGCGCCCCGGCAAGGCGGTCTCGCGGGTGGGCAGTTCCAGCGTCTTCCTGGCGAACATCGGTCCTTCCTCCTGAGGGTTCGCTCGCAGCATAGCGCTTCCGTCGGCGCGTTCCACGTGTGGTTTGGAAAAACGCACGCGCAATAAATCGCCTCGAAACGGTGCAGGACCCCCAAATTTGAGAGGGGAAACGGCCGGCGCGGAGGCGCAAGCCTTTCAATTTCATTGACGAAAGCGGGTCATTTCGCCCACCTTACAATGCTCGATCTGAGCGGGGGACGGACAAATGGCTTCGAACAACACTAGGACCTTGGCGCTGGCGGCGGCGATCGTCGTCGTGGCGGGCGGGGCCTATGTCGTAGGCCGCGTGTATCCGCCGCGGGGCGCAGCGACCTCGGGCACCATCGCTCCGGCCGATCGCTATCGGGCCAGCCAGGTGGGCGCAGCGGACGTCACGCTGGGCGACAATTCTGTCCCCATGCTGATGCAAACCGACGCCTTCCAGGTCATGGTCAAGAACCCGTCCTTCCGCGCGCTGGCCGCCGACCCCGGCTTCCAGGCCCTGGCGCAGAACTCGCAGGCGCTGGCGGCGATGGCCCAGGCGCCGCAGGCGTTCGCGGCCCTGGCGCACAATCCGGCCGCCTTCGCGGCCATGGCCAAACAGGCGGAGGCGCTGACCGCCAACTCGAACCCCAACCAGACCGCCAACGCCCAGGCGTTCGCGGCGATGGCTAGCCACTCGCCAGCTTTTTCGGCGCTGGTCAGCCATCAGCCGGCGTTCGCCGCCATGGCCGCCAATGGCCCGGCCTTCGCGGCCTTCGGGCACAATCCGGCCGCCTTCGCCGCCGCCGCCGCCAATCCGGCGGCGAGCCCCGCGATGGCCGGCAACGTCCAGGCGTTCCAGGCGCTGGCCGCCGACTCCAAGGCGATGAGCGCCCTGGCCGCCGACCCCGCCGCCTTCTCGGCGCTGGCCGCCAATGCTCCGGCCTTCGCCGCCCTGGCGGCCAATTCCCCGGCGCTGTCGGCAATGTCCGCCAACGCCCAGGCGTTCAACGCCGCGATGAACACCGCCAACGCCGGCCAGGCGATGAACCCGCAGGCGCTGGTCGCCATGGCGCAGAATTCCCAGGCCTTCTCGGCGATGGCCGGCCACCAGCAGGCGTTCGCCGCCATGGCCGCCCACGCCCCGGCGTTCGCGGCGCTCGCCAGCCATTCGGCCGCCTTCGCCGCCATCGCCGCCAACGCCCCGGCCTTTGCGGCTTTCGCTGGCGACTCCCAGGCCTTCGCCGCCGCCGCCGCCAATCCGGCGTCGCATCCGGCGATGGCCGCCAACGCCCAGGCGTTCCAGGCCCTGGCGGCCGACTCCAAGGCGATGGCGGCGCTGGCGGCTGACTCCAGCGCCTTCTCGGCGATGGCCGCCAACGCCCCGGCGTTCCAGGCCATGGCGGCCAACACTCAGGCGTTCCAGGCCATGACCGCCAATTCCCAGGCCTTCCAGGCGATGGCGGCCAACTCGCAGGCCTTCCAGGCCATGTCGGCCAACTCGCAGGCGCTCGCGGCCATGGCCGCCAACGCCCAGGCCTTCCAGGTCCACGCGGCGACGGTGAGCATGCTGGCCAACAGCGCCAATTTGCAGGCCAACCAGGCCATGGCCGCCTACCCGCAGGCGTTCCAGGCCATGGCCGCCAACTCCCAGGCCTTCGCCGCGCTGGCGAATAACTCGCAGGCGATGGCGGCCCTGGCCCACGACTCCTCGGCCTTCGCCGCGGCGGCCAGTCAGCCGGCCTTCGCCACCCTGGTCTCGAGCCCGGCGTTCGCGGCCATGTCGACCAACCCAGCCTTCGCCTCCGCCATCAGCACCAATTGAGGGAGTCTGGCGTGAGGGGAGCCCGGCCCGGGGCGGCGGCGCCGGGCCGCGATGGGGCGCGCCTGCCCTGGTTGATCGCCGCCTTTCTGCTGGTCAGTCTGGTCGCCAGCCGCGTCGAGGCTCAGATCGAGGCGCCAGGTCCTCCGACGCCCGTCGTGGGCCCCAGCGCGCCGACGGGGACGGAAAAGACGACCGGCGCCGCCAAGCCCGCGCCGGCGAGCCACGGCGGCCTCGATCTCAGCAAGATCGAGACGCGCGATCTGAAGCTGCTCTACTTCGACCCGGCCGAGACTTACCTGACGCCCTATGTCGCCCGCGCCCTGGAAAACTCGATGGCCTTCCAGAAGCGCATCTACGGCTGGAAGCCGTGGGATCGCACCACGGTCCTGATGAAGGACTTCTCCGACTACGCCAACGCCGGCGCGCGCGCTTCGCCGAACAGCACGCTCCTGATCGACATCGCCCCGCTCAGCCAGACCTTCGAGACCCTCAGCGCCGGCGAGCGGTTCTTCACCCTGGCCGACCACGAACTGACCCACGTGGCGACCATGGACGTGTGGAACTCCGACGACGCGCGGTGGCGCCATTTCTTCCACGGCAAGCCGACGCCGCTCGAGGATCATCCGGAATCGATCCTCTACAACTATCTGGCCACGCCCCGGGTGAACGCGCCGCGTTGGTACCTGGAGGGCAGCGCCGTCTTCATGGAAACCTGGATGGCCGGCGGTTTTGGCCGCGCCCAGGGCGGCTACGACGAGATGGTCTTCCGCGCCATGGTCCGCGACCACGCCAGGTTCTTCTCGCCGCTGGGCCTGGAGGCGGAAGGCACGTCGATCGACTTCCAGGTGGGGGCCAACGACTATCTGTATGGCACCCGCTTCATCAGCTACCTGGCGCTGAGCCGCTCGCCGGAGAAGGTGGTCCAGTGGCTGCGTCGCGACGAGGGGAGCGCGCCCTACTACTCGACCCAGTTCAAGCGGGTGTTCGGCGAGAACCTCAACGACGCCTGGAAGGACTGGGTCGTCTGGGAGCACACGTTCGAAGAGGCCAACCTGGCGTCCGTGCAGGCCTTCCCGACCACCCCCACCCAGCGGCTGACCAGCCGCGCCCTGGGGTCGGTCTCGCGCTCCTTCTTTGATCCGACCACGGACAGCCTGATCGGCGCCTTCCGTTATCCGGGCGTGCTGCCGCACGTGGGTGTGCTGTCGCTGAAGACCGGCGATATCCGCCGCCTCACCGACATCAAGGGATCGATGCTCTACAAGGTGACGGCGCTAGCCTACGACCCGAGCGTCGAGAAGGTCTGGTACACCGCCGACAACTACGCCTACCGCGATCTGATGGAGGTGGACCTGAAGAGCGGCCACACGCGGATGCTGATCCGCGACGGCCGCATCGGCGACATCGTCATCAACCCCAAGGATCACGTGATGTGGGGGTTGCGCCACCTCAACGGCCTAGTGACCCTGGTCAAGCTGCCCCCGCCCTACACCGACTGGAACCAGGTCCACACCTTCCCCTATGGCGAGATCCCGTTCGACCTGGATATCTCGCCCGACGGCGCGCTCATCTCCGCCTCGGTGGGCGAGGTCAACGGCGATCAGTTCGTCCGCGTGTTCAAGCTGGAGGATCTGGGCGACCCGCCGCCCCAGCCGGTGGCGGAGCTGAAGCTGGGCGCCTCGACGCCGGAGGGGTTCGTCTTCTCGCCGGACGGGCGCTACCTCTATGGGACCTCCTATTACACCGGCGTCTCGAACATCTATCGCTTCGAGGTCGCCACCCAGAAGGTGGAGGCGGTCAGCAACGCCGCCACCGGACTCTTCCGGCCGATGCCCCAGGCGGACGGCTCGCTGATCGCCTACGAGTTCACCGGCCAGGGCTTCGTGCCGGTCAAGCTCGACCCGAAGCCACTGGACGACCTGGGCGCAATCAAGTTCCTGGGCGCCGAGGTGGCCAGGGAGCACCCGGTGGTGAAGACCTGGGGGGTGGGATCGCCCGCCCAGGTGCCGCTCGACACGATGATCACCGAGCGCGGCAAATACATTCCCTGGAACGAGATCCGGCTCACCGCCGAATATCCGGTGCTGGAGGGCTACAAGGGCCACGTCGCCTTCGGCTGGCACGCGATCTTCGAGGACCCGATCGAGCTCAATCAGCTGCTGGCGACGATCTCCTATTCGCCCGCCGATGACTTGCCTCAGGCCGAACGGTGGCACGCCGACATCGAGTACAAGACGCTGAAGTGGAAGTTCCGCTACTGGCACAACGACGCCAACTTCTACGACCTCTTCGGGCCCACCGACCGCAGCCGCAAGGGCGACGCCTTCATCGTCGACTACAAGAGCTCGGTGATCTACGACCCGCCGCGCCAGCTGGACCTCACCGCCGAGACCGCCGCCTACTTCGGGCTGGACACGTTGCCTGGCGCCCAGAACGTTTCGGCGGCCATCGACCGCAACATCGTCTCGACCATGGTCGGACTGGACTACGTCGACCTCAGCAAATCCCTGGGCGCCGTCGACTATGAAAAGGGCATCCACTGGGACGCCGTTGGCTCCAGCGATTTCGCCGAGGGCGGTGCGTTTCCGAAGATCAGGGGCGGGCTCGACTTCGGCTTCCCATTGCCGCTGAAGCACGCGTCGATCTGGCTTTATACGGCCGCCGGCCTGGCTGGGGGGGCACAGACTAATCCGCTCGCCAACTTCTACCTGGGTTCCTTCGGCAACAACTATGTCGATGACGGCGAGGTCAAACGCTACCGCCAGTACGACAGCTTCCCCGGCTTCGCCATCGACGGCATCGCCGCGCGCAGCTTCGCCAAGTCGCTGGTGGAATTGAACCTGCCGCCGCTCCGTTTCAGCAATATCGGAACGCCGAGCTTGTTTCTCAGCTCGGCCAGACCGGCGGTCTTCGCCGGGGTGATGGCGGTCGATCCAGGGTTCGGGCCAGAGCGCGCGCTGGAAACCGTCGGCGCCCAGGTGGACTGGAACTTCACCGTAGCCCTTCGCCTGCCGATGGTGCTCTCGTTCGGTTTCGGCAAGGGTTTCGGCGCCGCGCAGTTCGGCCCACGGGATGAGGCGATGGTGTCGCTGAAAATCCTTTAAGGTTGGCGGGCCATGGACCTGACGCTGCTGAAGATCGCCATCGCGCTACTGCCGGTGATGGTGTTTCTGGTGGGCTTCACGGCGCTCGACGCCTTCAAGCTGATGGACTGGCGCGAGCTCGCCCTCTTGCTGGCGGCGGGCGGCGCGCTGGCGGGGGCCAGCTACCTGGCCAACTGGCGGGCCATGGACGAGCTGCCGATCGGCTTCACCAACTACACCAAATACGCCGCCCCGGTCGTCGAGGAGACGCTGAAGGCGTCGCTGGTGATGCTGCTGTTCGTGCGCAACCGAGTCGGCTTCATGATCGATGCGGCGATCACCGGCTTCGCCATCGGCGCCGGCTTCTCGCTGGTTGAGAACGTCTTCTATCTCTACCACTTTTCCAGCGCGACGGTGGGCGTCTGGCTGGTGCGCGGGTTCGGCACGGCGGTGATGCATGGCGGCGCCACCGCCTCGTTCGGCGTCGTCGGCCAGTTCCTCACCGAACGAGCGATGAAGGTCGAGGGCGCGCGCTACCGCCTCCACCCCCTGCTGTTCCTGCCCGGGCTGGCGGTGGCGATGCTGGTGCACGGCGCTTACAATCATTTCCCGAACCAGCCGCTGCTGGCCATGGCCGTGACCCTGGCGGCCGTGCCGCTCGCCCTGGTGCTGATCTTCTCCAAGAGCGAGCACGCGGCGCACCGGTGGCTGCTCTCGGAGTACGAGACCCACGAGCACATGCTGGAGGACATCGAGGCCGGCCACTTCGACCGCAGCGAGGCCGGGCGCTTCATGCTGACGCTCTCGGAACGCTTCGATCCGGCGGTGGTGGCGGCCGCCTTCGAGTATCTGCGCGTCCACACCGAACTGGTGCTGCGCGCCGAGCAGACCCTGATCGCCCACGAAAACGGCGAGAAGGCCGCCCCAGGCGCCGACGTGCGCGAGGAGTTCGGCCGGCTCAGCGCCCTGGAGAAGGAACTCGGCGGCGCCGCCCTGATGGCCATCCGCCCGCACCTGCAGTTTTCCAGGCACGAGCTTTGGGAGATGCACGAACTGCAGGTCGAGGCGGCGCGCAAGGCTCGCGCTCGCTTGTGACGAAGCCTTCGATCGTTATATTGCCGCCTCCCTGCGCGCGGTGAGGTGGGCCGAGTGGTTGAAGGGCGCCCGCTCAGCCTTGCTGAGCGGTTGGAGTGTGCGTGCGCCTCTGGCGGCGTTGGTGAGGTGGCCGAGTGGTTGAAGGCGCACCCGCTCAGCCTTGCTGAGCGGTTCTTGCTTAGGGAGTATGCGTGCGCCTCTGGCGGCGTTGGTGAGGTGGCCGAGTGGTTGAAGGCGCACGCTTGGAAAGCGTGTTTAGGGGAAACCCTAACGAGGGTTCGAATCCCTCTCTCACCGCCACTCACCCCCCTCAGAAGTCTCTGACGCCGGGGCGCCTGCGCAAGCCTGCGAGTTCGCCGGGCTATTGACGACCAATCCCTAACAGGCGGCCGTATCTAACCCGTTCTGCGGGCCCTCTAAGCGCCTCTTGGCGAGCCGGTCTCCGCACGGTCGGCGATCGGTTGGGTTTGCCTGTCTCTGTGCGTAACAGGGAAAAACACGAATTTGAGGGGCTGAAACAGGCTATGTCCGGGCGCGGGGAGCTCCCCTGCGCGCAGATTATTGCGCTAAATCCGTCAGTTAGCTACGTCGCAGAATCGCCACCTGTTATTCGACATAACAGGCCATTTAATCGCACCGAACAGGCGATTTATTCGACGTATCAGGCGGGCTTAGCGCGATAACAGGCTCGGTGGGTTTCAGGCGCGGCCCAGTTTAAGGTCCCGCGCTGCCGCTCCCAATTGAGGGGAATGTCCCGCTTCATCAGGCGTCCGAGACTGATGTGCGGCGGCTGAAGTCCGGCCAGGATGTCGCGCTGCAGATCCGGGTCCAGGAAGGCCAGTTGCAGCAGGCGGCCCTGGTAGGGCGAAGCGGGCGCGGCCTCCAGGCAGGGGCGGCCGTCTCGGTCGCGCCCCAGCATTGCGTGGGCTCTTCGCAAGGCGCCGATCAGGGCCTCGTCCATGTCGGCCCGGCTCTGCCCGGCCGCGACGCTGCGCCGTCCGCCGCGCAGCGGGAAGGAGACCGGGACCGTGATCTCGACCGCTTCGCCATCGGGCGAGCGGGTGGCGGTCATGCCGATGGGTAGACTGGCGAGGAGGCGTGAGCGAACGCTCGCGGGCAAGAGAAGCTCGATCCTGTCCGGCAGAACCCGAAGCTGGCGCAGCGACGCCAGCGGATCGGGCAGGTCAGGTAGGACGCTGGCGAGGCGCGATGCGACCAAGGCTTCGAGCGCGGCGGCGGGAAGACGACGAACGGCGCAGTCGCGCCTGGGTCTGGCGCCTTGCTGCAGCGGCGCCGAGACGTAGTAGCGGTAAGCGCGTCCGCCGCGCCCGTACGAGAACGTCGGTGACATCGGTTCGCCCTGGGCGTCGACAATCCGGCCCAGGAACAAGGCGGTGGCCATCTTCCTGTGGCCCCCCTCCACCCGGCGTCGGCGGTTGGCGACGATCAGCGCCTGCGCCCGCTCAAAGACCGCTTCATCGACGATGGCGGCATGGGTCCCCGGGTGCACGGCGCCCTTGTGGGTGATCTGCCCGAGGTAGACGCGGTTGGCGATCAGGTGGAACAAGGCGCCGCGGCTGAACGGCAAGCCCCCCGACTTGCGGCCCGACGCGGTGGTGCGCCGCTTGGAGACCACGCCGGCCTGCTCCAGGTCGGCCGCCAGCCGGTGGACCGAACCCAGCGCCAGGTATCGCTCGAAGATCAGCCGGACCGTCGTGGCCTCGGCATCGTTGACCCGCAGCATCCGACTGCCGGGCGCCGGCAGGTCATAGCCCAGGGGCGGCAGGCCGCCCATCCAGAGCCCCTTGGCCTTGGAGGCGGCGATCTTGTCGCGGATACGCTCGCCAGTGACCTCGCGCTCGAACTGCGCGAACGATAGCAGGACGTTGAGCGTCAGCCGCCCCATCGAGGTATGGGTGTTGAAGGCCTGGGTGACCGAGACGAAGCTGGCGCCCCGCGCATCGAACCGCTCAACGATGCGGACGAAGTCGGCGAGGCTGCGGGTCAGGCGGTCGATCTTGTAGACCACCACCACATCGATCCTGCCGGCGTCGATGTCGGCCAGCAGTTTCTGGAGCGCGGGCCGTTCCATCTTTCCGCCTGAGAAGCCGCCGTCGTCGTAGCGGGCGGAGAGCAGCTTCCAGCCTTCGTTGGCCTGGCTCTTGACGAAGGCCTCGCCGGCCTCGCGCTGGGCGTCGAGGCTGTTGAAGCTCTGCTCCAGCCCCTCCTCGGAACTCTTGCGCGTATAGATCGCGCAGGCGAGCGTCTTCATGGCTCGTCCCTCAGGCCGAAGAAGCGTGGCCCGTTCCAGCGCGAGCCGGCGATGGCGCTCGCGGCCGCCGAGAGGCTGGGATAAAGCCGATCCTCCCAGCGGAACCCCTCAGCCGTCACCACCACCTCGACCTCGCGGCCCTGCCAGGACCGCGTTAGCCGAGCCCCCAGTCCCAGATCGAGCCCCTCGGGACGCACCCTGCCCTTCCGATGCAGCGCCCTGCGAGTGTCCGCATCCAGCCCGCCCAATGCGTCGGCCTGCATGCGCCAGGCCAGTAGCCCGCGCAGGATGGGAACCGAGCGAAGCGAAGGGGGGGCGCCGTAGCGGCGCCCCCAGACGGCCCTGAGGGGTCTTGTCAGACTAAAAATTGTCCAGTCGCCGGCGGGTTGGTAGACGGCTTGAATGGGCAAGGCGAGCAAGCCGGACTGGCGCGTGGAGGTGGGCCGGGTGAAGGTGAACGGGAAGCTTCGCTACCTTTGGCGCGCCGTTGATGGCGCGGGCGAGGTGTTGGACATCTACGCTACGGAAACCCGGACTGAACAAGACGAACAAGCCGCCTTACGGTTTCTGAAACAGGCATTGAAGCGGCGATGAGCAAACCCAAGAATCCCTTTCGGTGCTTCAATTCCTCGCCGGAGGTGATCCGAATGGCGGTGATGCTGTACGTCCGCTACCCGCTGTCCCTGCGCAACGTCGAGGACCTGCTGTTCGAGCGCGGCGCCGACATCTGCCACGAGACGGTGAGGTTCTGGTGGAACCGTTTCGGACCCCTGTTCGCGTCAGAAATCCGCAGGAAGCGCGTCCAGCACATGCGCCAGTTCACGCACTGGAGATGGCATCTCGACGAGGTGTACGTGAAGATCAACGGCGAGATGCGGTACCTATGGCGCGCCGTCGACCATGAAGGCGAGGTGTTGGAATCTTTCGTCACTGCCACGCGGGACAAAGCAGCGGCATTGAAATTCATCAAGAAAACACTGAAGCGACACGGCCGATCGAAGGCCATCGTGACCGACGGCCTTCGCTCCTACGGCGCCGCGTTGAGGGACCTGGACGCCCCAGGGCTCCAGGCGCCGATCGCTCGGTGGAAGAACAACCGCGCAGAAAACAGCCACCTGCCCTTCCGACGACGCGAGCGGGCAATGAGCCGGTTCAGGAGGATGAAAACACTCCAGAAGTTCGCCTCGGTTCACGCCTCGGTCCACAACCATTTCAGTCAGGAGCGCCACCTCGTCAGCCGCAAAATCTACAAGGAGAGACGGGCCGCCGCGCTGGTGGCCTGGCGGTCAGTCGTGGCCTAAATCCAGGGTGGGTTTGGGCTTATTGCGTCCGCCTGGAGGCAAGTCGCCATTAGTCTGACACCACCCTGCGCAGCTGCTGAAGCTGAGTGATCTCAGGCGTCCACGTCATCCAATGCCTTTCGTCAGTTCGGTGTCCGAGCGACGCCCGTGGTCAAAAAAGTTGCCGCAATGGCCGGGCCGTCAAACTCCCAGGGATTGGGCGGGCGAGAGAAGTCTGGCCCCTTCGGCATTGGCAGGCAACTACGGGGACGGAGGGCGCACGTCCGCCCAAGCAGATATCCAGTCTCGACCGGCCTGATCGCGGCGCAGCATCGTCGAGGGGATGGCTCTGACGGGAAGGCTCCCTCTCCGACGCTCGCGGCCGCTTGATCCCGGCTATCCGCTTTGGGTCGAAAACGGGCATCGGGGCCCTGCCGGAGAGCGGCGTTCCTGGGTATGCTGTCCGCGCCCGATGTCCGCCCAGGAGATAGATCATGGCTTCCTCTCCCTCTGACGCCAACCAATCGGCGGTCGCGAAGCTTCGAAGCTATGAGGAGGCAGAGAAGCTGGCCAATCTCCACCTCACGAAGTTTGATGATTTGGACTTCAACGTCTTCAGCAACCAGGACTGGGTGCGGTTCCACGAGAGCCATGCGGATGACGTCCTGGTGCATTGGCCTGACGGCCGCCAGGTCCGAGGACTGAAGCAGCACATCGACGACCTGAGCGCGATGTTCGTCTACGCCCCGGACACGCGCATCACGGTCCATCCGGTGAGGATCGCGGCCGGCGACTGGACAAGTGTCATTGGCGAGATGGAAGGAACCTTCACCAAGCCCATGCCGACCCCTGACGGCAAGGCGATTGCTCCGACCGGCAAGGCTTTCAAGCTTCCCATGTGCACCGTCGGGCACTGGAAGGACGGCGTCATGGACGAGGAATACCTCTTCTGGGACAACCAGACCTACATGACGCAGCTGGGCGTAAGTTAGCCGCCCTGCACTGACGCCAAGGTGAGAGTGGCCGTCTCGCCCGCGCTGGCGCGCTTGCTGGAGCGCGGCTCCAAGCTCGCCGGCGACCTGCCCAATCGCCTGACTGAGCCCAGTCACCCCCAGCACCGGGAAGCGGCGGTTCAGAGGCTCATCGCTAAAGCTTGGTCTTGCGCCGGTCATTGCTTTGGGGAACCGTGAGGCGAGGGGCGGGCCGGTCGATGGCCAAGTCCGACAGACGCAAGGCGCGTGATTGAGGCATGGCGAAGATGGCCGCAGCGCAACTCGGCCCGCACGATCATCCGCTGATCAGCTGCCTGATGGTGACGCAAGCAGTCCCCGCGCGGCTCGAGTCGTTGGAGCGCAGCTTGGCGGCCTACGGTCGCCAAACCTACCCCAATCGCGAACTCGTCATAGTGCTCGATCAGGGAACGGCCGACGCTCGCGCCGCGATCCGAAAGGCGGTGGATGCGCTCGGGCGGGATGACATCCGTATCATCGATCCGCCTGGTCCCCTGACGCTTGGCGCCCTTCGCAACGTCAGCTGGCGCGCGGCCCGCGGCGACATCGTCTGTCAGTGGGACGACGACGACCTCTACCACCCAGAGCGCCTGGAGCGGCAACTGGCTGGCCTGCGTGCGGCGGATGGCCGGTCGGTCTGCCTGCAGGAGGTGATGCACTACACTCCGGCCACACGGCGCATGCGCCTGACCAACTGGCGCGCCTCGCCGCAGGCGTCCATGCCGTCCACCCTGATGTGCTTGAGGTCCGCGCCGGTCTGCTACCCCGAGACGGGCCCCGAAGCCCGCTTGGGCGAGGACCTGGTCGTGCACGCCCAGTTGCAGGCGCTCGGCGGCTTGCACATCATCGAGGGCGCGCCGCACCTCTACGTCTACGTCAGCCACGGGCAGAACACCTGCAGCGACGAGCATCACCGCATGATCGCCGACCGGCTGGGCGTGTCCCTGGGTCTGCTTCGCCGCCGCGAAGCCGCTATCCGCGCGGGCCTGGCGCCATTCGACTTTGGTCCGGGTGAGGTGGTGATCGAGAGCCCCGCGGGGCCGGCCTTCAGCATTCCCGGCCAACCCGCAACCGGCTAGCGTTGGTCTAGGCGTTCGACTTCGATGCGTTCGCGGTAAACCAGGGCGCCGGTGTCAACATCCTCAAAGGTGGCGATGCCCGCACGCGCCTCCTGCGAGACCAACAGTCGCCAGGCAGGCGGCAACCGCACGGCGCCCGGCCCGCTGAACAGGCGCGGCAACCGCTCGACCACCATGCGATGATCGAGGCGGCCGAAATAGTAGTCGCGCCAGTCCGCGTCGCGGCCGCCCAGCGCCAGCTCCCAACACGCCAAGTCGAGCGGGACCCAGCCCCGCCCCTCGATCCACGCCTCCATCCAAGTGTGGAACGCCGGCGCGGTGAGGTGCAGCATGTAGCCGGTGACCAGTCGCGCCGGGATGTCACGCGCGCGGCAAAGCGCCGTCAGCAGCGCCGAGCCGGCCTGGCAGTCGTACCAGCCGTGCGCCAACACCCAGTCGAGCGGCGACGCCGGGTCGAGCGCGTCGTAGTGGATCGCCCCGCAGGCAAGTTCGTCGAGCACGAAGTCCCAGAACCTGCGCACCGCGCCCAAGGGATCCGGATCATGGCCGGCAAGCTCGGCAGCCAGGGCGCTGACACGCGCGCTGACCTTGATCAGGCCCTCGCTGGGGCGGATGTAGAGCGCAGCTTCCGCCGGTTCGACGCACTCCGCCGAGCGTGAGAGCGCTGGACAGGCGGTGAACTCGGCCCGGACGCCAATGCTCGCCTGGCCGTCCTCGGGCGCGCGCAGTATGGCGTCGAGCCGCGCCGGCGCGATCTGCGTCTCCACCGCCACGCCTTGCGGCGGCAGGAATTCGAACGAGACATCGCGCAAGGTCGGATCGGCGATCGGCAGCGGCAATCTTAGGCGCACCCGATCGCCCGGGCGGTAGCCATTGAGGTTGAACGTTCGCCAAATGGTGACCGCGAAGTGCTGCGGGGCGAACGCCTCCAGCGCCGGCGGCCGGCTCCAGTCGGGATCCGCCTGCGGATCGGCCTCCCAAGCCTGACGCCGGGCGGCGGCCACGCAATGGTCCTCCCAGGTCCGATCGCCGAGGCTGAGGCCAGCCGACTCGACGAAGTTCCAGGTCTCCACCGGGTCGAACAGCCGCCCACCCGCGGGCGCTTGGCGATATGGCAAGCCAAGGGCGACGAGGCCTTCGAGAGCCGCGCGCGCGGCCTGTTCAGCCGCGGCGCGGCGGCCGAGGGCGACGTCGAATCGCCAACCGTGGACCAGCAGCATCTCGACGATCCGCGCCTCGTCGACGTTGCGGTATCGCGCCTCGGCGGCGATCTGCGGCTCGGCCATCCCAAGCTCCCACGACCCGAGCCTGCGGTCACGAATGCCATAGCGACGGTAGGCCGCGAAGGCTTTTCCACGAGCGGCGCGCTTGACCCCCCGGAGTTGGATGCGAAGATGCGGCGCGCCCCCCGCCAGACCGAAGCATGCTCCTTGCTCCTGAACTTTACCCTGCCGCGGATCAGCCCCTACATGGCCACCGCCATTATCGACAGGATTCACGCCGCGGAGGGCTCGTCGATCCCGGTGGGTGGCAAGCTCCTGGACTTTACGGTCGACCTCAGCGCCGCCGCTCCGCACGATTGCCCGCCGGTGGGACATTTTCGCTTCGTCGTGCGCGATAGGGTGTGGTTGCGGCGGCTGGACGTCAGCTCAGGCGACGAGCCGGAAGTCGGCGCGAGCATCGCCCTGTTCAGCACCGAGCCGGACGAACCGCTGGAAGGCCCGCCAACGCGGCAGGTGCGCGTTGCGATCGCCAGCATTCTCCCTGAATCGATCTGGGACGAGGGGCGAACCTGACGACAGTCCCGCTCCGTCTGGGCCCGCTGAGCGCCGAGGGTTACTCGGTCCATCGTTCGGGCTTGCGCTGGCTTTGCGAAGACGGTCACCTGTGTCGACCGGGCGAAGCGGTCGCGTACTGCAACGTGGAATTGCGTCGGGCGGGCGGCCCGCGCGACGGGCCCGCGCCATTTGCTGACGAAACTCGCGACCTTCAGATGGCGCTCGCCACGCCGACCGGCGGTCGTCTGCGACACGGATCGGACCTCACCCTTGGGGGTTTTCACGATTTCTTCGCCACCAACTACTGGAGGCCTGACGATCTCCTGGGCCACATCGAGATTGAGGCAGGCGCGGACATCGACGAAGATTCGCAATTGCCGCTATTCATGATGGCCGGTCGGCGGGCGACGGGCCTGGCGGAGGTGCGATCCGGACTCCTCACAGGCTGGTTCGATCGCAGCCGAGCCAGCCGGGTCAACGATCCGGGTCCGATCGGAACCCTGCTTAACCTGGGTACCTGCGAAATGGAGGCGATCAGGGGCGAGCGCTTCGCGTTTCTGGAAATGCTTGAGGCGATCAGGGGCCCCGCCCAACTTGTGAACGTTGGCGATCTCCAGCTGGTGCACAATGCGCGTGTCGTTGGCGAACAGATTCTCCGTACCGACGACGAGCGTGGGGCGATAGCCTGCGACCTCGCTGAAACCTTGGCCGCCGGCTCGGTTACGCCCCATCCGGCAGATTGGATTTTCGCTGGGGCGATGCTTGATGCGCTGGAGAAATCTCCGGCAAGCGAGCGCTATACGATCCTGGCTCGAGATGGCCTGCGCCTGGCCGGGCCGCCCGACGCTATTGTCCTCTCTGTGAACGCCGAGGATCCGACGATCCTCAGGCACCGTCGACTGGGCTACGCCGCGCAATTCCACAGCTTCAAGTTAGCTGACGCCGGCCCGGCATTTGTACCCTGGCTGCGCGCCCAATTTGAACCAGTTCGACGCACCGTGCACGATATTGGCGCGGACTATCGGGCTCTGATCGACTTGATCCGGGCGCGCTCCCCCGCCACCCAAATCCTGATCTGCAACATCATGTCGACATCGGGCCGGGATGATAACCAGAGCTACGCCGCTTTCGACGCCCCCATCGGTGAAAAGCTGGCGAGCGTTCATTCCAAGGACCTCAATCTGATGCTGTGCGATCTGGCGCGCGAGCGCGACATAGCCATCATCGACGCCGACGCCATGGCCGCCGAACTCGGCGGCAGGTTCTGCCTCTCGGACGGGGTCCATCAGAACGGGGCCATGCAGGCCGAGATGCGCGGCGAGATCCTGCGCATCCTGCGCGCGCGCGGCGTGCCTGGATTTGGAGCGGCCCCCGTCAGCTGACTTCGAACTCGACCGCCATCGCGGTCATGGCCTCGGCCGATTCCGGCAAGGGCTCGGCCGGTAGATCGCTGAGCAGCGCCAGCGGCTGGCCGAGGGCCTGCCAATCCCCCGCCGCGCACACGATCTGGCGCAGCACCCCGGGCTGGCCCGCGCGCACCTCGACCAGGGCCTTGTGGGTCTCCAGCTCGACCATCAGCTCGCCCGCGGCGAAGGCCCGACCGACTTGGCCGTGCCATTCGAGAACCCTCACCTCCTCGACATCCTCGATGGGTCCAGGAACGGTGAGTGAATAGATCATCGGGCCCCCAATCGACTCTCAGAGGTTGAGCAGGCGGTGAACAGCGCCGATCAGGCGGGCTGCGTCTGGAATGCAGGCCGCCTCCAGCACCGGGTTGGACGAGACCGGCGCGGGCAGGGCGCCGACGCGCGCGACTTTGACCGATCCGCACCTTTCGCGAACCTGAAAGGCGATCTCGGCCCCGACGCCACAGGTTAGCTGGCCCTCCTCCAGGGTCACGAGCGCCCCGGTGCGGGCCGCCGAGCTGGCGATCGTGTCGATGTCCAGCGGGGCGAGGCTGCGCAGATCGATCACCTCGCAGGCGACTCCCGTCCCGGCCAGCCGCTCGGCGGCGTCCAGGGCGACCCGCGTCATGTAGGCGTGGGCCGCAATGGTGACGTGCTCACCGGTGCGGCGCACCGCCGCCTGCCCGATCGGCGTGACAGTCTCGGCCAGCGGAACCTCGCCCGCGTTGGGAAACAGCCGCTTGTGGTCGACATAGAGCACCGGGCCTTCCTCGCGCAGCGCCGATTTCATCAGCCCGTAGGCGTCGGCCGGGGTCGACGGAGCGACCACCTTCAGGCCCGGCACGGCCATCAGCCACGCCTCGATGCACTGGGAGTGAGCCACGCCCTGACCCTTGGCGCCGGCCGTGGTCTTGACCACCACCGGCGCGGTGATCTGGCCGCCGGTCTTGAAGCGCGCCTTGGCCGCGTAGTTCACCAGCGGATCCAGGGCGAGCATCAAGAAGTCCATGTAGGTGATGCTGACCAGCGCCCGCATCCCTGCCGCCGCCGCGCCGACGCCCACGCCGACCATCGCCGCTTCCGCCACCGGGGTGTCGCGCACCCGGCTTGGCCCGAACTCGTCGAACAAGCCGACGAACTCCTTGTACGACCCACCGAAGGGGCCGACATCCTGGCCCAGCAGGATGATCCGCGGATCGCGGCGCATTTCCTCGCCAAGCGCCCGCGCGATCGCTTCTCGGAAGAACAGCTTGATCGTGGCCGGCGCTGCTTCAGACGACATCGCTGAGCGCCTCGGCGGGATCAGGGCGCGGGGCGGCCTCGGCGAAGGCGATCGCGCGGGCGACCTCGGCCCGGACCTCGGCTTGAACGGCAGCCAGCCCAGCCTGATCCAGCAGACCTTCCGCCCTTAGCTGGCCGGCGAGCCGATCGATCGGACAGCGAGCCCTGACCTTCGCCATCGCCTGCGGCGAGCGGGTCTCACGGGTGGCGGTGGAATGGCTGGAAAAGCGCTCGGAGAGGCATTCCAGGAAGGCCGGCCCCTCGCCGGCGCGGGCCCGCGCGACGAACGCGGCGGCGGCCTCGCGCACCGCCAGCACGTCCATGCCGTCCACCGTCGCGGCGGCCAGCCCAAACGGCGCGGCGAGGTCGGACAGGCGCTTTGGGGCCAGCACCTGGTCGCGGGGCGTCGCGACCGACAGCTGGTTGTTGTCGCATACCAGGACCAGCGGCAGCTTCCAGATCGCCGCGATGTTCATCGTCTCGTGCAGTGCGCCTGAGCCGCAGGCCCCGTCGCCGAACACGCACGCCACCACGCCCGGCCGGCGCTCGAGCTGGAAGGCGAGGGCGACGCCGGCGGCGATGGTCAGGTTGCCGCCCACCACAGCGTGAGCGCCGAAGAAGCCGGCCGAGGGCTGGGCCAGGTGGCCGCGCCCGCCCTTGCCGCGGCTGGGACCGCTCGCCCTGCCAATGAGTTCGGCCATCAACTGGCCAGGATCGACGCCGCGGGCGAGGGCCGGGCCGATGGCTCGTCCGCTGCTGAGCAGTTGGTCGTCACCTGAGAGAGCCGAACAGAGGCCTACGGCGACCGCTTCCTGTCCGGAGGACAACAGCTGGAAGCCGTGGTCCGGGCGCGCGATCAGCGCCGCCTCGAAGGCGCGGATCAGCATCATCGCGCGCAGCAGGGACAGTGTGTCGACGGTTGGAATGTTCACCGGTAGCCTACCCGCGGGGGACGGATTGACGCGCGGCTTGCGCGGTTTGACGCCGCGCCAACCGTCTGGTGACCAGAGCCTGAATATTCCGCAGGTCGCCGAGGATCGTCTTTGCCTTTTCCTGCAGTTCGGGATCGATCATATCGTCTAAGCCGAATGACAGAAGGCTCCAGGCTGCGGTGTGGCCCGCGACCTCGGCTGCCAAGAGGCCGGACAGGCGATAGTCGGTCTGCAGGGTTCGCCCACCGAGGTCAGCAAAGGCCCTATCGAGGTCGATCACGGCCACGCCCAGATCGTGAGACAGCTCCATCGCCATTCGATTCAGCCGATGGATCCGCTCGAGCACCGGCGAGATGGTCCCCTCCCTGGTCTGGTCGCGGACGTAGCGAAAGACGGTGCAGACAAAGACCGGCGCGCCGGACGCCTGAAGCTGGCCTAGTTGAGCCCGCCAGCGGGCCTCGGTCTCGATGATCGGCTCGCCAAGGCGGTGAACTTCCTGCAGCAGGGACGTGACAATCACGCAATGCGCCGGCAGGTCCGCGGGCGCGCCGCCGGCAGGGTGGAACCGGAGATACACCGGCCAGCCCTCTCCGGCCGCCGCAGCCTCGCCCAGATACTCGCTGAGCTGCTCGGCCGCAGCAACCAGCCCGGGCTTCTCCACCTGATCGACCAGGGCCTCGATGTTGATCGGAACGCGCGCGCTCACGTTCCGCCACCTGTCCCCGCATCGACCGGCGAGCGCCGACCGAGCGGTGGCAGGCGCAGCTGCGCGCGGGCAGCGTCGTAGTCCACGCCGTTCCGACCGCGTGCGGCCGCTTCCAGCGCCGGCAGCGAGCCGATGCGGGTTTCTGCTGAAAGCGGGCTCTGTGGAGAGAGACTGGCCCAAAACACGGCGAGGAGCTTGACCTCGGCGATCGGGTGCGCCGCGTAGAAGGCGGCTTCCCAGCCGGTGTCCTCCAACGGATCGCGCCAGCCGGTGCGGTGGGTCAGGTGATAGGTTCGCGCTCCCTCGACCAATGCCATGCGCAGTCCATTTCGGCACAGTCTCAGCGCCATTTCTCGGTGCTCATTGATGTCGATCGCTTCGTTGAAGCCACCGACTTGGAGAAACGCCTCGCGCGGAACGGACATATTGCTGCCGGACGCCGCCGCCCAAAGCGCCGAACAGTCGGGATGGTTTCGCAACGCCTCCATCTCCAGGCGCTGCAGTTCTTTGGGCCCGACGCCCGGATAGACTCCTGGTTCGGCCCGGCGCGCGATGGCGTCGAAATCATGCAGGACTTGCGATCGGGTGACGCGCATCCGGTCGCGTTCCTCCGGCGGGAGCCGCTCCAAGCGTCCAACCTCGCCCGCCCTGGGCGTCCCGGTCTCGGGATCCTGAAGGAACCTGGTGCAGCGCAGGTGAAGCGCCTCGCCGCGGCCGATCAGGCCTGGCCGTTCGGCATGGGCCGCGGTGTGGCGACCTACGAGATCCGGGTCGGCGAGAGTGTCGCCGTCGAGGAACAGGAGCACTCGCCCGCTGGCCGCGCGCGCGCCTGCGTTGGCGGCGCCCGAGCGGCCACGCGGCGTGGCGTGGTGGACCACGGTCAGCGGCAGGGCGCCGGCGGCCTCGTCCAGCACCGCGCGGGTATGGTCGCCGGAGCCGTCATTGACCACCACCACTTCGGCGGGCGCGCTCTGGCGCGCGAGCGACGTCAATGTCAGGCGCAGGCGGTCGGCCTCGTCCTTCGAGCGGATGACGACGCTGAGACTCACGCGCTAGCCTCCGCGGGCGGCAGACAGGCGAGGTCATCCAGCACCCGGACGACCTCCTCGGCCACCGCCCGGCAGCCCTCGCCGGTGAGATGCAAGGCGTCATATTTCAATCGATCGGCCCCAGCCCTCGCCACGATCATGTCGACATCGACTATCGACACCCCGGTCTGCTGCGAAAGCTCGATCAGGCCAAGGTTGAATCGGCGGATGCGGGTGGAGAGAATGTCGCCCATGCCGTCGTGGGCGTGGATCTGTTCGCCCGGCACCACGCTGGAGACGTTGTAGATCAATATCGGGGCGCTGCTGCGCGCGCGGATGCGGGCGACGATCCGGGCGAAGTTGGTCATCGAGGCGGACGGCTCGATGAAGCCCGCGCCGACGAACGACTCGCGCAGCCACGCCTGATCTGGCTGCGGCCAGCTTCGCCAGTCATTCGGATAGAACAGGAACCCGTCGCGCCGATGGCGCAGGAGATGGCTGGCGAGGTCCGGTTGGATCGAAAGCACGAAGGCGTCCGCCTCGGCCTCGAACACCGCCTGGCTGAACTGGCTGGCCAGGGGATAGGCGCCCAGGGCGAGCGAGCGCTCAGCCAGCGCCGGCGGGATCGTCCCATCGGCCTCCAGCAGGGCGTCCGAGCGGGTCCAGGTCTCGTGCCGCACCCGCGCCACGCTGCCGGGCAAGCGCGCCCTGAGAATCTCATTGACGCCGTTCCAGACCAGTTTGTCCCCTAGCTTGAGAGCATGCAGGCTATCGCGCACATCGAGATTGCCCTTGGCGAAGATCGTCAGCCGACTCACGGGGGCCCCTAAGATGTCGAAGAGCGCGCGACCGAGTTCTTGTAACATCAATGGTCGCCGCGGGTCGAAAGTGGTCGACAAAGCCGTGTCAGCACCTCGCGATAGACCGCTCTAGGTCGAAAGCGGCCATCAGCCGCCGGCCCGGAAGCGGTAGGTATGGAGTCCCATTGGGCTCGCCCGATTGCGCCCACAGGCGGAGAGCATTTTACCTAAGCGCGGAAATTTCGCTCGGTATTGGTCATTCGCTCAGCCAGCTTGTCCAACTCCCAGCTGGCCCGTCTTTCGGCTATCAACTACCGCCGGGCGTCCGATCATGATTGGGTGCAAGACGTCGCCCGACAAGCCGCCAGGAGCTCGCCCATGGACCCCGTTCCCGATCTAAGCCGCTCCGTGAAGGGGCTCGTTGTCTTGGTCACTGGCGCCGCCAGCGGCATGGGCCGGGCGACGGCCACCGTGTTCGCCCGCGAGGGCGCCAAGGTGGCGGTGACCGACTTGCGGTTGGAGGCCTGCGAAGCGGTGGCCGCCGAGATCCGCAGCGAGGGCGGCCAGGCGCGCGCCTGGGCTCTCGATGTGGGCGACGCCGCCACGATCGCCCGCGTTGTCCCCGAGATCGCCGAGAGCCTCGGCGGCCTCGACTGCGTGATCAACAACGCCGGCGTCGGCGGCTTTGCGCCCATCGACGCGCCCACCTACGACGAGGTCTGGGACCGCGTCGTTCCGGTGCTCCTGACCTCGCACCAGCGCATCATCCGCGCGGCGCTGCCGTTCCTGCGCAAGTCGAAGAGCCCGCGGATCGTCAACATCGCCTCCACCGAGGCGCTGGGCGCCACGGCCCGGGATTCGATCTACGCGGCGGCCAAGGCCGGCGTCACGGGCCTGACCCGCGCGCTCGCGGTCGAGCTTGGCAAGGAAGGCGTCACCGTCAACTGCATTTGCCCCGGCCCGATCAACACCGGCATGACCCAGGCCATCGATCCGGCCGACAAGGCGACCTTCGCGGCGCGCCGCACCGCCATGCGCCGCTACGGCGAGCCGGTCGAGGTGGCCCACATCACGGTCAGCCTCTGCCTGCCAGCCGCCTCCTACATCACCGGGGCCACTATCCCGGTGGACGGCGGGCTGATGGCGCGCAACGCCTGAACCGATAGACGACGAGGCGCGAATGGCTTCTCGAACGGCGTCCTGCAGCTGTGGTCAGCTCACCATCGAGGTTCAGGGCGAGCCGCGCGGCGTCGGCGTCTGCCACTGCCTGGCCTGTCAGCGTCGGACCGGCAGCGTCTTTGCCGCGCTGGCCAGCTTCGCCGCGCCCTATCAGGTCATCGGCGCGGCGACGCAGTACGTTCGGGTTGGCGATCAGGGCGCCCGGTTCAAATTCCGGTTCTGCCCCGTCTGCGGGACAACCCTGTTCCACACCGAGGAGGGCTACGAGCAATCGTCCGTGAGCGTCGCCGTCGGCGCCTTTGCCGACCCCAGCTTTCCGCCGCCGCGAAGTTCCGTCTACGACTGCCGCCGACATCCCTGGGTTCAGCTGCCGCCGGGGACGAAGGCTTACGACAAGGACCCTGACTAGCCGCGTTTCCGCCCCCCGTTCAGCCTTGGTCGGCCACTCGAACGGCGTAGACTTGCGCAGGGCTAGGCGGGCGACGTCGCGATGCGACAACCGAGGCATCCGATGAAGATGGTGGTCCCGGCGGCGCTGGGCGCGGCGGGCCTCGCCGCGGCGGCGTTCCAGGCCTGGACCCAACCGATGGCGCCGCGCTCCTATATCCCGGCGGACGTGGCCTATGGCGAACGTCGTGACGTCGCCGTCGCGGGTGTCGCCGCCGCGGGCCCGCACATGTCCAAGGCGGTCAGCGGTCTCCTCAACGGGCTGATGGCCGCCGCCGACAGGGGCGACTGGGCGACCGCGAAAGCCATGCTAGGGCAGGCGCGCGCCGCGCCCAATCCCAGCCGCTTCGATCTCTTCGAGATCGACGTCGTCGCCAGCTTCGTCGCCATCAACACCGACGATCCCGACACCGCGCTGACAAGCTCAAAACGGGTGATTGCAAGTCCGCTCTTCAGGACCGCGCAGACCCGCCAGGAGCAGCGGGCGATGTTGAGAAATGCGGTCCTGCTGTCGAACCAAGCCGGAGACTTCTCGGGCGCCGTCGCGCTTGGCGAGAAGTTGGCCGCCAGCGGTCCGATGGATGACGCGTCAACCGTCGCACTGGCGTCCGCCTACCTCGGCGACGGAGAGGGCGCCAAGGCGCGGGCGCTGGCGCTGAAGGTGATCGACGCGGCCCTCGCCGCCGGCAGAAAGCCGGACCAGGGCGCGTTGCGGATCGTCTTGGAGAGCCAGGAGCAACGTCGACCCTGACCCGTGGGTCAGGGTTTGGGGTTCACTGAGCAGTCTCGGCGACGAACCGCTCGAGCAGGCGATCGAACTGGTCCGCATCCTGCCAGAACGGCGCGTGGCCAAGGCCGGCCAGGCTGTGGACCTTGCCGTCCCACAGATTGGCGTAGGCGACGGTGTCGAAATAGGCGGCGTTGATGAAGGCGTCCTCGGCGCCGTTGACGATGGCGAGCGGAACCTTGGCGGTCTCGACGATCCGCCGCTGATCGTCAACGCCGCCGCCCAGCGCATTGGCGAAGAAGGTCTCGCGGGCGACGCCAGGGGTGCGTCGCGCCGCCTCCAGCATGAACGGCTCGAACGGCGCGCCGGCTCCGGCGGTGGCGTGGGCGTAGGCCTCGGCGTCCGCCTCGGACCAGTCGCCGGCGCCGGCGAGCGCCATGTGCTCGCTCTGCCGGAAGCCCAACGCCACGCCCTCAAGCCCGCCGGGAATCGGCGGCGTTCCGCTGATCATCACGCCGGTGATCCCGGGGAACCGCGAAATCATGTCCAGCGCCACGTGGCCGCCCAACGACCAGCCGAAGACGGTGGCGCGGGTGACGCCAAGCGCGCGCAGCACCTCGACCGCCGCGGTGGCGTATCCACCCAGCGTATATCCGGCGGCCGGGTCTTTCGCGTCGCTGGAGGCGCCGTGTCCTGGCAGGTCCATGGCGATCAGGCGCAGGCCGCGGCCGAGCGGGCTCTCGAATTGATGTCGGAAGATGGTCTTGCGCGAGGAATTGCCGTGCAGCAGCAGCACGGCCGAACCCTTCCCGTCAGAGTCCCAGACGGCGACGTCGGCGAAGGCGGTCGGCACGGTACGCTCTATCATGGACGTCCTCGGGGTTGGCCGGCGCTTCCGTGCGCATTGCCAAAGCGAAGTCTATACTCTCTTTGACGTTCGGGCCTCCGCAGACGTGCGGCGGCGCGAAGAGGGAGGAACGCCGGATGAGCTCGATCCCGACAGCCCGCGAGACCGGCGTCACGGCGCGCGCGGCGACCTGGCAGGACGCCGATCGCCTGGCGCAGACCCTCGCCAGGGCCTTCATGGACGATCCCTTGATCTGCTTCCTGTTGAAGGACGAGGCCACGCGGGCGGCCAAAATGCCGCGTCTTTTCAAGCTGCTGTTCAAACTCGGCCTGCCCCACGGCGCCTGCGACGTCACCAGCGGCTACGAGGCGGCGGCGCTGTGGCGGCCGCCGAACCAGTGGCAGATCCCGATCATCGAGTACCTCACCAACGGCGCGGATTTCCTGGGCGTATTCGGCCTCGCCGGCGCCGCCCACGTGATGGGCGTCATGGACATCATCGAGAAGCGCCATCCGCACGAGCCCAACTGGTACTTGCAGGCGATCGGGACCGATCCGGAAAAGCAGGGCAAGGGCTATGGCGGCGTCGTCATCCGCCGCCACCTGGCCGTGGCCGACGTGGCCGGCATGCCGGCCTATCTGGAATCCAGCAAGGAATCGAACATCCCGATCTACAAGAGCTTCGGCTTCGAGGTGACAGGCGAGATCAAATTCCCGGACGGCCCGACCATCTGGCCGATGTGGCGCCCGGCTGAGCCGCCGGACGAGACTCGCCGGCCGAAGCGATCGGTCCGGCCTGGGCGAACGATCGCGCGGTCGCCGCGGCGCCGATCTCGAACGGAGTCACGTCGGACCAGAACCGCGACGCGAACTTCGAGGCGTCCACCAGATACGGTCGATCCCAGGTGAAGCCAACGTCCGCGACCTCCTTCATGAAGCGCGAAGCGAGCCCGAGAAGCGGCAGCAGCCACAGGGGAACCGCCGTGATCTTCAGTTTCACCCCCATCGCCTCGGCGCCGATGCGCAGGATCTGCCGCGGCGTCCGCGTTGGCGCGCATGGCATGTTCCAGACCTGGCCGTAGGCGTCGTCCGGCGCATCGAGCAGGCTCACCACGGCGCGGGCGATGTCCGGCACGTAGGCGAAATCATGGGGCGTATCGGGCGGAGCGAGCAACAGGGCGGACTTGCCTTGTCCCAGCGGCCCGAAGGCGGCTGAGCCCAGATGCGACACCGGCACGTCCGGGCCGTAGAAGTCGGTGCAGCGCAGCGCGGCGATCCGCACCTGGCCCGCCTCGGCCGCCCGCATCCAGATGCGCGTCACCTCCGCCAGGATCGCCGGTTTCTCGCCCTTGTGGGTGAGCGGCATGTCCTCGCGCCGTGGCTCCGTCTGCGGGCCGAGCTGATAGAGGTTGTCGACGAAGACGATCCGCGCCCCCGTCAGAGCGCAGGCCTGGGTGACGTTGGCGATGGTGCGCGGCCAGACCGCGCGCCACAGCCGCGAGTCGTAGGCGAAGCCCACCGCCAGCACCACCTGCGACGCCCCCTCGACGGCGCGGCCGACGGACTCTGCGTTGAGAACATCGCAGGCGACGAAGCTCGCGCCAGCGGGAAGATCGCGGGGCTGGCTGCGCTGGGCGATCTGCACGGTCTCGCCGCGCTGCAACAGCGCCTGCGCCGTCGCTCGCCCCACCGCGCCGTAGCCAAGGACAACAATCGTCATGGGAATCTCCATTGAGGGTCCGGCGCATGTCGCCGTCCCTCGCGGAAGATCGAGGATCTGCTATTGAATGGAAATTGCGTAACTATGGGGAGTTGTTATACGGAATTCGATGAACTCGGAGCCCGACTGGAATCTCTACCGAACTTTCCTGGCGGTCGCCGAGGAGGGGTCGCTGTCCGGCGCGGCGCGGCGCCTCGGCCTGACGCAGCCGACCGTCGCGCGCCATATCGACGCGCTGGAGCAGTCGGTCGGCGCGGACCTGTTCATGCGCTCGCAGCGGGGTCTGGCGCCGACGGATCTGGCGCTGGACCTGGCGCCCTACGCCCAGACCCTGGCCTCCAATGCGGCGGCCCTGATGCGGACCGCCAGCGGCGGCGCGGGCGAGGTGCGCGGCAGCGTCAGGATCAGCGCCAGCGAAGTCATCGGCGTCGAGCGCCTGCCGCCGATCCTCACCCGGTTGCGCCGCGCCCACCCGGCGCTGGTGATCGAACTTGTCCTCTCCAACGCGCTGGACGATCTGCTGCGGCGCGAAGCCGACATCGCCGTGCGCAACGTGGCGCCGGCGCAGGAAGCGCTGGTCGCCCGACGACTGCCGCCGATCGAGCTTGGGCTCTACGCCCGAGGCGACTACCTGGAGCTCCGCGGCGCGCCGGCCGGCCTTGAGGACCTCGCCCAGCATGACCTCATCGGCTTCGACCAGGCGACGCCAGCCTTGCGCGCGCTCGCCGAGCGCTTTCCCCAGCTCGACCGCGCGGCTTTCGCTCTGCGGGCCGACAGCGACCTGGCCCAGCTCGCCGCCCTTCGCGCCGGTTACGGCATCGGCATGTGCCAGGTGGGCGTGGCCGAGCGGGACGCGGATCTCGTGCGCGTGTTGGCGGGAAGCGTTGCGATCGAGCTCGGCCTGTGGATCGTCATGCACGAAGATCTGAAGACCAGCGCCCGATGCCGGGCGGTCTTCGACGCCCTGGTCGCCGGGCTCCAGCCCGCTCGGGCCGGGTCAGGGATTGGCTAGGCCGGGGCGGCCTGTGGTCCCCTGACCAGGCGGCCCGGCAGCGCGCCGGTCGCCTCGCCCTGGCGGCTGACCACCTGGCCCGAGACGACCATCGCCTCGTAGCCGCGCGCGCCCTGGGTGATCCGCCGCCCGCCGGCCGGCAGGTCGTAGAGCACCCGCGGCTGGGCCAGCCGCAGACGGTCGTGGTCGATCACGTTGACGTCCGCCTTGCGCCCCACCTTGAGCACGCCGCGATCCATCAGGCCGACCGCGCGCGCCGGGTCGGCCGCCAGCGACTTCACCGCCTGCTCGACCGAGAGCCGCTGGCCGGCGCGCTCGCGGGTCCAGTGCTGCAGCACGAAGGTGGGGTAGCTGGAATCGCAGATCATGCCGTAGTGCGCGCCGCCGTCGCCCAGCCCCAGCACGCTGTTGGGATCGGTCATCAGCGAATAGATCGGATCGAGCGAGCCGCTGCCGTAGTTGGCGATCGCCACCAGCAAGAGGCCCCGCCCGTCGTTTTCCAGCAGCAGGTCGTAGGCGAGTTCGGCGGGGCTGACGCCGCGCGCGCGTCCCAGCGCGGCCAGCGACATATCCGGCGTCGGCTCATAGTTGGGAGGGTCGCCCAGCGGGTACATGAACTCGTACCGACGCCCCAGCCGCGCCAGCGGAATGATCGCCTCCTGCGGGTCCTCCATCAACAGCCTGGCGCGCACCATCGGATCGCGCAGCGCCGCGATCCGCTCGGCGAACGGCAGCTTGGCCAGCGGCTGGTAGCTCGGGCAGAGGCTGAAGGGGTTGATCGAGAGGTCGAAGCCCAGCACCACCCCGATCGGCCGCGGATAGACCTGGGCGCGGATCGGCGGACCCTTGGCGTTGGCCTCGGCCAGGTGCTGCATCACGTGCCGCCAGGCGTCGGGGTTCTCGTTCGACTGGGCCATGGAGAAACTGGCTGGCCGCCCGCTCATCCGCGTCAGCCGCGACAGCAGGTCGATCTCGTCCTCGAAGGTGCGCCCCGATTCGCCGAACACCGCCTGCAGCACGCCCCGGCCGCGATCCTTCAGCGCCAGCGCCATGGCCTCCAGCTCGGTCTCGGCCGCCTGCCAAGTTGGGATCGGATCGCCGGCGCCGGTCTTGTGGATCACCAGACGCGAGGTGGCGAAACCCAGCGCGCCGACGTCGATCGCCTCGCGCACCACCGCCTGCATCTTCGCCAGATCGTCCGGTGTCGCCGGCTCGCGATCCGCGCCGCGCTGGCCCATGACGAACACCCGCACCGCCGAGTGCGGGATCTGGGAGGCGAAGTCGATGTCGTGCGGGCGCTTTTCGACCGCGTTGAGGTACTCCGGATAGGTCTGCCAGTCCCAGGTCAGGCCCTCGGTCATCACCACCTCGGGGATGTCCTCGACGCCCTCCATGACGCTGACCAGCAGCTCGCGATGCTCCGGCCGGCAGGGGGCGAAGCCGACGCCGCAATTGCCGCCGACCACGGTGGTCACGCCGTGCGACGACGACGGCGAGAGCCGATCGGACCAGACCGCCTGGCCGTCGTAATGGGTGTGGATGTCGACGAAACCGGGCGTCACCAGCTTGCCGCGCGCGTCGATCTCCTCCGCGCCAGCGCCGCCCACATCGCCGATCGCGGCGACGACGCCGTCCTTCAGCGCGACGTCGGCTTCGAACCGTTCCGCGCCCGAACCGTCGATCACCAGTCCGTTGCGGATGACGAGGTCATAGGCCTGGTCCATGGACGCTGCTCCCTTTGCCTTGAGGCTGACACTCTTGACCTAACGCCAAGCAAATCCAGTTCCGTCCCGCCGCGGCGCGGAAATCAGCCGGCCGTCATTCCGCTGGCTCCAGCTTCTTGGCCGGCCGCACGGCGCGAGCGACGTTCTCGCGGTAGACGTCCTGCCAGCGGGCGCCGGGTTCGGAGGTGAAGAAGCCCGAGCGGGCGCCCAGGAACACCCCTGGATCGTCGACCCCTGGCGGCGCCTTGCCGGTGGCGGCGAAGTCGCGGGCGGCCTCCAGCAGACGCCGACGGGTCCTCACCACCATCTGATCGGCCGCCGTCAGATGCTCGAACGCATGGTCGGTGATCGAACCCATGGCTTCGGTGACCGCCTGGTCCTGCAGGTGAATGTTGTTGAGGCCGGTGAAGCTCTGCCCCGCGCTCTGGCCCGCGCGGTTGATCATCCAGTCGTTGGCCTCGTTCTCCACCAGCCGCCAGCGGCCGTACCAGTCGGTGGTGTTGGGGAGATAGTTGTTCTTCAGCCCAAAACCCTCCCCGCCGGAGCCGGCGAACGAGCGGCCCCTGGCCATGTGCCGCCAGGAGATGTTGATGAACATCATCCGGTGGTCGTCGATCGGCACCCAGGCCCGCGCGTGGACGGCGTTGGCGAAGACGAACGCCGGCGTCTGGGTCCAGAACGGAAACAGGAAATTGGCGGTCCGCCAGTAGGTCTGGCCGTTGGGCAACGGCCGGTACGCCCCGTAGCCGGTGCCCCAAGGCGTCTCGGCGACCTCATACTGCGGCGCGCGGTTGACCACCGTCGGATAGAACGGGTGGTCCTCGCCGATCACCTCCGGGTCCAGCGATCCGGCGTGCAGGAAGCCGAAGTGCGAGGTGTCGATGTCGCCTTCCAGCGCCTGCAGCCAATTGCAGTCGCGGTGGACGAACGAATAGAAGGTGTCCGACTCCTCCACCAGGTTCGGCTCGATATCGGGCAGCGGCGGCGCGGTCTCGCGCGGCCCCATGTAGACCCAGATGAGGCCGTTGCGCTCATGGGTCTTGTAGGCCTTGGCCTTGATCCGCTCTTTCAGCGTTTCGCCGTCCGGGACGCTCGGCATGTCGACGCATTGTCCGTCCGCTGCGTATTTCCAGCCGTGGTAGACGCAGCGGATCCCGTCCGCTTCGTTGCGGCCGAGGAACAGAGAGACGCAACGGTGCGGACAGCGATGATCCATGATCCCGACCCGCCCGGAGGTGTCGCGGAAGGCGATCAGCTTCTCGCCCAGCAGCGGCAGGCGCACCGGCGCGCCGTCGGCCGTGAGTTCCGACGACATCATGCACGGGATCCAGTACTGGCGCATGAACTCACCCATCACCGTGCCTGGCCCGACCCGGGTCAGATCGGCTGAATCCTGCTCGTTCATCATGGCGCTTCTCCCCAGGAGACAAAGGCTGCGCCGACGCCGGTGCCCGCGGGCGTCCGGTGCAGCGGGACATATTCGGACCAGGCGACCGGTCGGCCTTGCAGCGCGCCAGCGGCGACGATCCAGTTGAGGATCTCCGAGGAGCCCGACCGCAACGCCTGGCGCGGGATCGAGCGGAGAAGGTCCCCTTCATTGCCGACGATGCCGTCCAGCACTTGCCGGTCCAGCACGGTGTCGACCACGAAGTGACTGAGGCCCCCGGAAGCGATGATCGCCACCCGCAGATCGCTGGGCGCGGCCTCGATCGAGGAGCGCAGATGCTCGCCGATGGAGAAGGCGCGCGCGGCGCTGGGGACGTTGGGCGGATAGTAGGTGTTGAGCAGGACCGGCACGACCGGGATCGCGCGCCCCTTGAACAGCCGCCGGATGATGAACCCGACGGCGTGGCCGAATCCCGCCTTGGCCGGATCGGCGACCCGGGCCGAGCTGGAGGCGTCCACCGCCCGATCGAGCAGGCCCTGGATGATCTCCAGCGCCAAGGTCGGATGACCGGGAAAGCGGTGGAAGTCGTCCATCGCGTAGCCGACCTGGAGCGCCTTCTGAAAGTCCGGCGCGCCGACAGCCAGCTTGCGGGCGTGCATGACGATCTCCTCGCCGTAGTAGACGCAGATCATCGGCAGGTTCTCAGGGGCGAAGAGTTCCTCCTGATCGTCGCCGACGATCACCACGACATCCGGCCCCGCCGCTTCGAGGTCGTCCGCCAGCCGGTCCAGCGAGGCCTGGCAGGCCTGGGACTTATTCTCGAACGCCTGCAGCGAGATGTCGAAATCGTCATCGACGCTCGCAGCCAGGTCCGAATAGCTCATCGTCCGGCCATCGGAGAGCGTCAGCGCCGGGTTCCGGTAGTCGCCCTTCGCCCAGTCCGGCCAGTTGCGCCACGGAATGGAGAGGAGCGGCGTGTGGGCCGCTCCGGCGCCGAAAACGATTCTCGCCATGCGTTCACCTGGCTCCCGTCGCGGCTACAAGGCCTAGTCCAATCGGCAAAAGCGTCAAGGGAGGCCGGGTTCGCCGCTCCGAGAGGGGTTCCCCTGTGCGTGGGGCGCTGGTTTAGTCTGCCCGCATGCAAAGCCCCTACCCGGACCTCGACTGTCAGTTCATCGGCCGGCCATCGGCGACCGCGCCGCGCGTCGGCGCCGGCGGCCATCCCTGCCAGGGGATCTACTGGACGCCGAGCGGAAAACGCCCGCGCGTGGCGCTGATCGCCACCCACTACAACGTCGATTTCGCCGAGCACTACATCGCCCCCTATTTCGCCCGCCGAGGCTTCGGTTTCCTGGGCTGGAACACGCGCTACCGGGGCGCGGAAGACCAGTTCATCCTCGAGCACGCGCTGATCGACATTGGCGTCGGCGTGCGCTGGCTGAAGGAGGAGGCGGGGGCCGAGATCGTGGTCATCCTCGGCAACTCCGGCGGCGGATCGTTGATGGGCGCCTATCAGGCCGAGGCGACGTCGCCGACCCTGGCGGAGGCCCTCAAGGGCGCCGGGCGCGAGGCGTTGCAGAGCCTGCCGGGCGCCGATCTCTACATCTCGCTCAACGCCCACAAGGGCCGACCCGAGGTGCTCACCGACTGGCTGGATGCCTCGGTGGTCGATGAGCTCGATCCCACCAAGACCGATCCCGCCCTCGACATGTTCGATCCGGACAACGGCCCGCCCTACTCGGCAGAGTTCATCACCCGCTATCGCGCGGCGCAGAAGGCCCGCAACCAGCGGATCACCGACTGGGCCAAGGCCGAGCTGACGCGGCTGAACGCGGCGGGCGTCCCGGACATCCTCTTCCCGCTCTATCGGGCCTGGGCGGACCTGCGGTTCATGGACCCGGCGATCGATCCTTCTGACCGGCCGTGCCCGGGCTGCTACCGGGGCGATCCGCGCCTGGCCAACAAGCTGCCGGGCCTTGGCCGCGCCAACGCCCTGCGCACCTGGCTCTCGATGTGGAGCCTCTCCGATTCCAAGTGCAACGGCGGCGAACAGCTGGCGCGCTTCGCCCTGCCATCGCTGGTGGTCCAGAGCACCGGCGACATGGGTGTCTTTCCCAGCGACGCCCGCGCGGTCCACGCGGCGATCGCGTCGAAGGACAAACAGCTCGAACTGGTTCCCGGCGCCCACTACTTCGAGGACGACGAAGCCAATCGAAACCGCGCCGTCGACCTGATGGCCGACTGGATCACGGCGCGCGTTTGAACCGTACTGGGATAAGGTCGCCGATCGAGCGTCTGGGAACGGCAGAGGATCAGGGAGAAGAGCGTGAGCAAACCCAAGAACAGCCAATTCGACATTCGAGGCGTCAACCATCTGGCGCTGGTGTGCAAGGACATGGCCCGGACGGTGGAATTCTACCGCGATGTGCTGGGCATGCCGCTGACCAAGACCATCGACCTGCCCCAGGGCATGGGTCAGCACTTCTTCTTCGATATCGGCAACGGCGACTCGCTGGCGTTCTTCTGGTTCCCGGGCGCGCCGGAAGCCAAGCCGGGGATCTCCAGCCCCCAGGCGCTCCCGGGCGAAGGATCCATGATCACCGCCCACGGTTCGATGAATCACATCGCCTTCGACGTGCCGGTCGAGCGGTTCGATGAATACTATGAGCGCCTGAAGTCCAAGGGCATCGCCGTCAGCCGGATCATGAATCACGACAATTCGAAGCACCAGGTCAGCGAGACGGTCACCGACGACGTCTTCGTGCGCTCGGTCTACTTCTTCGACCCCGACGGCGTCTGCTTGGAATTCGCTTGCTGGACCAAGGCCTTCGACGAAAGCGACGTCGCGCACGACCCGGTCGCCGCCGACGGCAAGAAGGCTGTCGGCATGATCACGCAGATCGCCTGACCCGGCGCGACAGCCGCGCTCTGGACCACGGGCGCGCTGGAAACTTCAGTTGGCCGTCCAGGTCGGTTGGCCGACGGTGTTCACCCGCACCGTGCGGCCGTGGAGCGCCACCTCGCGAAACTGGTAGAGCCAGGCGGCGGTCGGCGGATTGATCCACTGGCCGTTGGCGAACATGCGCAGAATCTTCTCACCGCCGTCCGGGTGGTCTTCGCTTCTGGGCGCCTCTGGGTGGTCGAGGTCCGCGAGCGGCAGGCGCCAGGCGATCAGCACCTCGATCGGGTCGGGGTTCAGCGCCAGCGGTTCGGCCGACCATAACACCACGGGCGTCACCAGGTGGCCGCCCAGCGTCTCGAAATCGTCCAGCAGCCCAAGCGCCGCGTCGCGGGCCACGGCGACGCCGAGCTCCTCCTGCGTCTCGCGGACGGCGGTCGCGACGGCGTCCTCGCCCGGTTCGCAATTGCCGCCGGGCAGGGCGTAGTTGCCCGCGCCCCGGCGCATGGTGAGCGCGCGCCGGGTGAGGACGAAGGTCGGCGCGCCCTCCAGCGGCGAGAGCAGGATCGCCACGGCCGCGCGCCGCAGTTCGCCGGCCTCGGCCGCCAGCCGTGGAAAGGCCGCGAGGTTGGCCACGATCCTGTCCCGCAGCGCCTGCATCAGGTCGGCCAACTCTCCAGCGGCCGCACCGCCTCGCCCAGCAGCGCTTCCAGCGCCGGCGTCTTCGGGTAGGGCTCGTGCCGGTAGTGGCGGAAGCCCTCGGCGAAGGCGACGCCGAAGTCGCGTCCCCGCCGTCGGCCCCACGCCTCCATCGAGGCCAGATAGTCGGCGATGTCGTGCTGCCTGGCGACCCAGGCCATCTGGCTCTCGTGCGCCTGCAGCATGCGCCGCTTGGTATCGATCGTGGCGCCGATGTCGACGCCGAAGTCCGGCTTGATGCGCACGCCTTCGCGGTCCCGCCCACCGATCGGGTCCATGAAATAGAGGTGCGGGATCGCGCCCAGCGGCCCAGCCGCGCCGGCGGCGTAGTTGGGGACGCTGGAGGCGAAACAGGCGTCGCGCACCAGGATGCTCACCGCCTCGTGGTCGGGATGATAGTCGGCCGGCGCGGCGGTGATGACGATGTCGGGCGCCGCCTCGCGGACGATCTCGGTCATCGCCCGGCGCGAGGCGTCGTCGTTGAACACCGCCAGGTCGCCAAAGCCCGCGCAGCGGTAGCTCGCGCCGATCACGGCAGCCGCCTTGGCCGCCTCGGCCAGGCGGATGCGCGCGGTCTCCTCCGGCCCGGTCTGCGTCGCCCCGCCTTCGCCGGCGGTGGCGGTGACGATGGCGATCCGGTGCCCGGCCGCGGCGAGCAGGGCCAGAGTCCCGGCGCCCAGCGTCTCGATGTCGTCCGGGTGGGCGTGGATAGCGAGGATGCTGGCCATGGGGTCCGTCAAGCGGTGAGTGCGGTTCTCATAGGCCGCCGGCGCGGCGAGGGCTACGCGAACGACGAGAAGCGGGCGAGGCGGAACGCCGGATCGGCCCGCGCTGCCGGGTCGATCACCATGCGCGCCAGCATCGGCCCGATGGCGCTGGCGAACTTGAAGCCGGACCCGAGCAGGGCGAGGCGACGATGATCCGCGGATCGTCCGGCAGGCGGTCGATGATGAACTCCTCCGTCGCGCTGCCGTCGGCGTCACCCGGTCCGGTGTTGGCGTAGAGGCAGACGTCGCGGTCCACGATCCGCCCGAAGGCGCCCGGGACGAAGCTCTCCAGCGTCTCGCTCACCGGCGCCAGTTCCGCGTCGCTGGGCGGCGGACCCCAGTCGTCCGGGCCAACCCGCGGCCCGTGGTCGTGCAGCGCCGCCTTGACCCCGCGCCCCTCGAAATCGGGAAAGCCGTAGACGAGGCCCAGGGGCGCTTCGAGGATGAAGATCGGGAAGTCGCCTGGCCCCGCCGTCCGCGGCTCGGCCGGCTGGAACCAGCCCACCGCCTGGCGGGTGATGGTGACGTGGGCCCTGAGCTTCGGGAGCAGGTTCACGATCCAAGGGCCGGCGGCCAGGATCAGCGTCTTGGCTTGGTATTGATCCCCGCTGGCGGTTGTGAGGACGATCCCGGTCGGTCCCGGCGCGAACCGGACCGCTTGGCCGATGATCCGGTCCGGCGCGGCGGCGCGGAAGAGCCGCACGGCCTCCTCGGCCAGCAGGATGGCGCCGCCGTCCTGCACCACGACGTCCCAATCAGGCGGCAGCGCGAACGCCGGAAAGCGACTGGCGATCTCCGAACCCCGGGAGGGACCGGCATAACCGCCGGCGCTTTCGGCGGCGGCGCGCGAGGCGGCGACCATCGCGCTCCCGGGCGGCCCGGCCTCCAGCACCGGACAGGGGATCAGCACGCGCGCTCCGCTCTCCGCCTCCAGCGCCCGCCAGGCCGCGTGGGCCTGATCGCTCAGCGCCGTGTAGGCCGGGCTCTCGAAATTGAACCGGCGGAAGATCCGGCACGAGCCGTGGGACGAACCTCGCGCCGCGCCCACGGCGAGCGGATCGAAGCCCAGCACATCGACCCCCTGGCGCGCCAGCGCGTGCAGCGCGGCGCTCCCCATCACCCCCAGCCCGACGATGGCGACGTCGCAGCCGCGCATGGGCGTCCCTAAGCGGAGACCGCCTCGAGCTTGTCCTGGGTTCTCAGTTCGAAGTCGCTGGCGTCGTGGCGTTCGTGCAGCTGGTGCGAGGGATCGCCCCAGGCGCAGTTGACCATCCGCCCGCGCTTCACCGCCGGCCGCTCGGCGATCTGGTCGGTCCAGCGCAGCAGGTGCTTGTATTCCTGCACCTGCAGGAAGACGCCGCCGCCGTAGAGGTAGCCCTTGGCCATCGCGCCATACCAGGGCCACACCGCCATGTCGGCGATCGTATAGTCGTCGCCCGCCAGGTACTGGCTCTCGGCCAGCCGCCGGTCGAGCACGTCCAGTTGTCGCTTCACCTCCATGGCGAAGCGATCGATGGCGTATTCGATCTTGGTTGGCGCGTAGGCGTAGAAGTGGCCGAACCCGCCGCCGAGATAGGGCGCGCTGCCCATCTGCCAGAACAGCCACGACAGGCACTCGGCCCGCCCCTTGGCGTCGGTGGGCAGGAACGCGCCGAACTTCTCCGCCAGGTGCATCATGATCGCCGCCGACTCGAAGACGCGGATCGGCGTTGGTCCGCTGCGATCCATCAAGGCCGGGATCTTCGAGTTCGGATTGACGGCCACGAAGCCGCTGCCGAACTGATCGCCGGCGATGCGGATCAGCCAAGCGTCGTATTCCGCGCCGGCGTGCCCGGCCGCCAGCAGCTCCTCCAGCATCACCGTCACCTTGATGCCGTTGGGCGTCGCCAGCGAATAGAGCTGCAGCGGATGGCGCCCGACCGGCAGGTCCTTGTCGTGGGTCGGCCCGGCGATCGGCCGGTTGATGTTGGCGAACCGGCCGCCGCTTTCCTTGTTCCAGGTCCAGATTTCAGGCGGCGTGTAGGTCTCGTCGGTCATGCCTCAGGCTCCCAAGATGCGGCGCATCCTTCGATTTGACTGACATCGAGAGGTTTGGCCAGCCCGGGCAGGCGCCGACCTCACATCTTGCCGACCTCTGTGCCGCCTCCTCTAATACGCGCCATCCCGCCGATCCCTTCGGCGCGGGGTTGGCGCGAGTTGGGAGACATGCGGTGAAGTTCACGACCACGCTGAAGCAAGGCGAGAGCAAGAACGTCGTCGGCATCGTCGTCCCGCCGCAGATCGTCGAGGCTCTGGGCGGCGGCAAACGCCCGCCGGTGAAGGTCACCATCAACGGCTACGCCTACCTCAGCACCATCGCCGTGATGGGCGGCGATTTCATGGTCGGCGTCGCCGCCGAGCACCGCGCCAAGGCCAAGGTGGCCGGCGGAGATACCGTCGAGATCCAACTCGAGCTCGACGCCAGCGTGCGGACGGTCGAGACGCCCGCCGACCTGGCCGCGGCGCTGAAGGCGGCTGGCGCGACCGCCGCGTTCGAGGCGCTGGCGTTCAGTCACCGCAAGGAGCACGTCCGCAGCGTCAACGAGGCCAAGGCGCCCGAGACGCGCCAGCGGCGGATCGAGGCCGCCGTCCAGAAGGTGCTCGCGGCCAGGAAGTAGCGCCCGTTTGCCTCCGCCGCTCGCCTGGGGTCTAACGATCCGATGGCCGAATTCAGCGACTTCGCCGGGCGTCCCTGCCCGGACTGGTACCGCCGCCCGCAGCTGGGCGTCTTCATCCACTGGGGCGTCTTCGCCGTGCCGGCCTGGGCGCCGCGCGGGGAGTCGATCACCGAGCTGGCGCGCAGCGACTACGACAACCTCTTCGTCCGCGCGCCCTATTCGGAGTGGTACTCCAACGCCCTGCGCATTCCGGGCAGCCCGACGGCGGTGCGCCACGCGCAGCTGTATGGCGAGCGCAGCTACGAGAGCTTCCGCCCGGAATTCGAAGCTGCGTCCGCCGCCTTCGACGCCGACGCCTGGGCCGAGCTCTTCGCCGCTTCGGGCGCCGGCTACGTGGTGCTGGTGACCAAGCATCACGACGGCTACTGCCTCTGGCCAAGCACGGTCGCCAACCCGCACCAGCCGGGCTGGAACTCCAGCCGCGATTTCGTCGGCGAATTGGCGGACGCGGTCCGCCGCCGCGGGATGAGGTTCGGCCTCTACTATTCCGGCGGCCTCGACTGGACCTTCCACCACCCGGCGATCCGCGACATGGGCGACATGTTCGCCTGCGTGCCGCCAGGCGATGACTACCGCGCTTACGCCCTGGCGCAGGCGCGCGAGCTGATCCAGCGCTACCGGCCAGCGGTGCTCTGGAACGACATCGCCTGGCCGGACCAGGCGACCCTCCCAGGCCTCTTTGCCGACTACTACGCCGCCGTGCCGGACGGCGTCGTCAACGATCGCTGGACCGGCGACACGGCCTTCTTCGAGCGCCTGCGCGATCCGGCGATGCGCAAGGCGTTCAACGATGCGGTCAAGGCGCGGCAGGCGGCGCGCAAGACCGAGCGGCCCTCGCGCCCGCCGCCCCACTGCGACTTCCGCACGGTGGAGTACGGGACCGGCGAGGGCATGGGCGAGACCAAGTGGGAGTCCACGCGCGGCCTTGGCCTGGGCTTCGGCTACAATTCCAACGAACGCGACGAAGATTATCTCTCGGCGGCGGCGCTGAACGCGCTCTACGACGATGTCACCGCCCGCGGCGGCAACCTCCTGATCAACGTCGGGCCCCTGGCCGATGCGTCGATCCCGCCGCTGCAGGCGAAACTGCTGCGTTCGCTGGGCGAACATCAGGCTGGCTGAAGCTTTCGGCGCGCCGGTCGGGCGGATTGGCTATAAGGGTCCCAAAGAAGGCTCCCAGCGGAGGCACGACCATGACCTATGCGCCAGCGACCCGGCCCTACTACGACGCCGACAGCCACATCATGGAGCTGCCGGACTTCCTGAAGAAATACGCCGACCCGGCGCTGCGCGATGCGATCCCCGAGGTCAGCTACGCCGCCTCGATCGTCACCGACGAGGAGGTGGCGGTGATCATGGGGCAGGGCGGGCGCCACAGCCAGGCGCACATCGCCGCCCAGATCGCGCTTGGCGACAAGCTGATCGAGTCCTCCAAGGAGATCCAGGCGCTGGGCGCCTTCGACGGCGCCGACCGCAGCAAGGCGCTGGACATGCTGGGCTTCAAGCGCCAGCTGGTGTTCGCCACCCACAGCGTGGCCATGCCGTTCTCGGCCAGCTCGAAGATCGACCCACTGCTGCGCTACGGCGCCGCGCGCGCCCACAACCGCCACATGGCCGACTTCTGCAGCGGCGACGAGCGCCTGCTGGGCGTCGCCGTCGTTCCCCTGGACGATCCGGACCTGGCGATGACCGAGCTGGAAGCGGCGCTGGCGGCGGGGCTGAAGGCCATCTGGGTGCCGCATCGGCCCTGCGGCGAGCGCTCGCCGGGCCACGTCGATCTGGACCCGTTCTGGGCGCGGTTGGCGCAGAGCGGGACGCCGTTCGTGCTGCACGTGGGCGGCGCGCCGCTGCAGATGGCCAAGGCCTGGATGAACAACGGCAAGCCACCCACCAAGGACTGGATGGGTGGCGGCGAGAACCTGCGCACCAAGGACATCGCCCTCTTGCACGAGGGTCCGGAAGCCTTCCTGACCATGCTGGTGCTGGACGGCGTCCTGGAGCGCCATCCGGGTCTGCGCGGCGCCTGCGTGGAACTGGGCGCGGGCTGGGTTCCGGAGCTGCTTCGCCGGCTGGACTGGGTGGTGAAGATCTGGAGCCGCACCGACGCCAATCTGCAGAACCTCAGCCGCGTCCCCTCGCGCCAGATCACCGACCAGCTGGCGTTCACGCCGTTCGTCTTCGAGGCGGTGGGCGATCTGATCGACCAGTCGAACCCGGACCTCTACCTCTTCTCCACCGACTATCCGCACGTGGAGGGCGGCCGCAATCCGCTCGGCCGGTTCGAGTCCTCGCTCGGCGATCGCAGCGAGGCGGTGCGGGAGAAGTTCTACGCCGAGAACTTCCTGCGCATCTTCCCGGGGGCGCGGGTGGACGCGCCGCGCGAGGACGTTCTGGCGTCCGCCTGAGGCTCCTGAGGCCCGCGCCCTGACGAGCCTGTGCCGCCAGGGAATGCCGCCGCGTCCGTCTCGACAGGCCCCGCCGGCGTTGGCAGGGTGAAGGCCGGCCATCCGCCTCGCCTCAAGGAAACGCCATGAATTTCGAATTCTCCGACGAGCAGAAGGAGCTGGGCGCCCAGGCGCGCCGGTTCCTGGAAGCAAAGTGTTCACCCGCCGCGGTTCGCGCGGTGCTGGAGGGCGCGCAGCCCTACGACAAGGCCCTCTGGCAGGGCGTGGCCGAGATGGGATTCCTTGGCGTCGTCATCCCCGAGCAATATGGCGGCCTTGGCCTCGGCTACCTGGAGCTCTGCGTCGTCGCCGAGGAGATGGGCCGCGCGCTGGCGCCGTTGCCGTTCTCCTCGTCGGTGTTCCTGGCCACCGAGTTCCTGCTGGCGGCGGGCTCGGAGGCGCAGAAGGCCGCGTGGCTGCCCAAGCTGGCGTCCGGCGAGGCGATCGGCTGCTTCGCGCTCGCAGAGAGCATCGGGGCGGTGACGCCCAAGACCTTGCAGCTGACGGCGGCGAATGGCCGGCTGAACGGTGCCAAGACCGCGGTGGCCGACGGCGACATCGCCGACTTCGCCATCGTCGCGGCTCGCACCGCGCCTGGCTCCGATGCGCGCGGCATCTCGCTCTTCATCGCCGACCTGAGCGGCGCCGGCGTCACCCGCGAGACCCAGGAGACCATCGATCCCACCCGCAGCCACGCCAAGCTCACCTTCAAGGACGCCCCGGCCGAGCCGCTGGGGGCCGTGAGCGAGGGGATGCGGCTGATCTCCGAAGTCTTCGACCGCGCCGCCGTGCTCACCGCCTTCGAGCAGATCGGCGGCGCGGACCGGGCGCTGGAGATGGCCCGCGACTACGCTCTGGACCGGATGGCGTTCGGCCGGCCGATCGGCTCGTTCCAGGCGATCAAGCACATGCTGGCCGACATGTACGTCAGCGCGACGCTCGCCCGCTCCAACGGCTACTACGGGGCTTGGGCGCTCTCCACCGGCGCGGCCGAGCTGCCGGAGGCGGCGGCCTCGGCGCGGGTGGCCGCCACCCAGGCCTTCCAGCACTGCGCCAAGAACAACATCCAGGTGCACGGCGGCATGGGCTTCACCTGGGCCTTCGACTGCCACCTCTTCTACCGCCGCTCCAACCTGCTGGCGCTGAACCTGGGCAGCCTCTCGACCTGGGAGAGCGCCCTCATCCAGCGCCTGCGCGCGCGCAACATCGCCGCCGCCTGAAGGGGACCACAGAGATGAATTTCGACGACACCCCCGAAGAAGCCGCCTTCCGCGCCGAGGCCCGCGCCTGGATCGACGCCAATGCGCCCAAGGCCCTCCTGGCCGACCTGGAGCAGGCCGGCTTCGCCAGCGTCAGCCTTTCCGGCGTCGACCCCATGGCCGCCGCCAAGGCCTGGCAGAAGAAGAAGTTCGACGCCGGCTGGGCGTGCCTGCACTGGCCCAAGGAGTACGGCGGCCGCGGCGCGAGCCCGATCCAGCGGGTGATCTGGGGACAGGAGGAGGGCCCGTACGGCGCGCTTGGCGGCACCTTCATCATCGGCCACGGCATGTGCGGCCCGACCATGATGGCCTTCGCCTCGGAGGAGCAGAAGCGCCGCTTCCTGCCGCCGCTGGCGGCCGGCGAAGACGTCTGGTGTCAGCTCTTCTCCGAGCCGGCCGGCGGGTCGGACCTGGCGGGCTTGCGCACCAAGGCTGAGCGCGCGAGCGACGGCTCCGGCGACTGGATCATCAACGGCCAGAAGATCTGGACCTCGGGCGCGCATTACTCCGACTACGGAATATTGATCACCCGCACCGATCCCACCGTGCCCAAGCACAAGGGCATGACCATGTTCTTCCTCTCGATGAAGACGCCGGGGATCGAGATCCGCCCGATCAAGCAGGCCAACGGCCAGTCCGGCTTCAACGAGGTCTATTTCACCGACGTGCGCATCCCCGACGCCCAGCGGCTGGGCGAGGTCAACGACGGCTGGAAGGTTTCGCTCACCACCCTGATGAACGAGCGGCTCTCGATCGGCTCTGGCATGTCCACCGGCTTTCCGGAGTTCTTCGACCTCTGCTGCCGGATCGAGACGGCCAACGGCCTGGCGGTGGACGACCCGGCGGTGCGCGCGCGCCTGGCCACCTGGGCGGTGCGGACGACGGGGCTGAAGTACACCGGCTACCGGGCGCTCTCGGCGATCTCGCGGGGCCAGACGCCGGGGCCGGAGAACTCCATCGGCAAGCTGGTCGCCGGTTCGACCATGCAGGAGATCGCCACCTTCGCCGAGGACCTGCAGGGCCAGGCCGGCATCCTCACCGATCCGGCGCTGGCGGCGGCGGCCGGCCGCTTCCAGGCCATGCTGCTGCGCTCGCCGGCGACCCGCGTCGAGGGCGGCACCGACGAGATCCTGCGCAACATCATCGCCGAGCGGGTCTTGGGCCTGCCCGCCGACATCCGCGTCGACAAGGACGTCCCCTTCAACAAGATCCCCACCAGCGGCCGCGGCTAGGCCCTCTGCTTCCTCGCCCGAAGCGGCGAAGGGGGCGCGGGGTGGCGCCGCGATCAGCCGGACGTTGACGGCCCCTGGCCGGAGGGTGGAGATACCGCCGCCGGTCCACTTTGGGTCGAACGGCCGAAGCCATCGGGGTTGAACATGCTCAAGATCGCCGCCCTCGTCACCGCCCTGCTGACCCTGGCGCCCGCCGCGATGGCCGACCCGCCGAGCGGCGCCGGGCTCAAGGTGGTCGCGCACATTCCGGGACCCGACGGCGGCTGGGACTATGCGAGCTTCGACGCCGCGCGCCGGCGCGTCTACATCGCCCACGGGACGGTGGTGCTCTCGCTCGACGTCGACAGCGGCAAGCTCAACCCCGCCTTCGCCGCCGGCGCCGGCCTGCACGCAGTGCTGCCGATCCCCGGCTCGAACGACATCCTCACCACCAACAGCGGCGACAAGACCGCCAAGATCATCAGCGCCACGGACGGCAAGCTGATCGCTTCGCTGACCGTCGCCGACGACGCCGACGCCGCGGTCTACGATCCGTCCACCAAGCTGGCGGTGGTGGTGAACGGCGACCAGGGCCTGCTGACGCTGGTCAACGTCGCCGCCCGCAAGGTCGAAGGGACGATCCAGGTTGGCGGCGGCCTGGAGTTCGCCGCCGTCGACGGCAAGGGCCGGCTCTTTGTCAACATCGCCGACAAGGGCCAGATCGCCGTCGTCGACCTGAAAGCGCGCAAGGTGCTGGCCACCTGGCCGATGAACGGCTGCGTACGCCCGACGGGCCTGGCCTACGTGGAAGGCGGTCGGCTGATCTCCTCGTGCGGCGCCAGCCTCAACGCCAAGATCCTCGATGCGGCCGACGGCAAGGAGATCGCCAGCCTGACGATCGGCGGCTTTCCGGACGCGGTGATCTATGATTCAGCGCGGCACGTGGCGCTGATCCCCACCGCGCGCGACGGCGCCTTGTGGGTGATCGGACTGACCGGCGCCGCCAGCAACACCATGATCGAGAGCGTCCCCACCCAGATCGGCGCGCGCACCGGCGCGGTGGACCTGAAGACCGGCCGCGTCTACCTGCCCACCGCCGAGTACAACCTGCCAGTCCCGGCCGGACAGCGCCCGACCACCAAGCCTGGCACCTTCCAGATCCTGGTTCTCGACCGAAAGTAGCGACGGCTAGTAGCCGCTGCGCTCGCCCTCGCGCTTCTGTGTCCCGCGGGCGGCCGCCAGGTCAGCGGCCGCCGCGCGCATGAGGAAGCCTGCGTCTGAGCCCAGGGTGACGAAGTTGAAGCCGGCCGCCAGCCGGCGCTTGGTGTAGTCGAGGCTGCTGGTGTGGATCCCGGCCGGCACGCCGTGCTTCTTGCACGCCGCCAGGATCGCCCCGACGGTGGCCAGGTGCTTCGGATCTTCGGTGTCGCCCAGCGGCGGCTGGCCCAGCGCCAGCGCCAGGTCGCTGGGGCCGATGTAGACGCCGCCCAGGCCCGGCGTGGTGACGATCTCCTCGACCTTCTCGATCCCCTCCTTGGTCTCGATCATGGCGATGCAGGCGATCTCGTTGTTGGCCTCGGCGGCATAGCCGCGCCCGCCGTAGAGCGCCGCGCGGATCGGGCCGAACGAGCGGCTGCCGTCGGGCGGATAGCGGCAGGCGGCGATGGCGGCGGCTGCCTCGGCGCGGTTGTTGACCAGCGGCACGATCACCCCCAACGCCCCGGCGTCCAGCACCTTCATGATCTCCTTGGGATCATTGCCGGCCACGCGCACGATCGGGGTGGTGTCGGTGGTGGAGATGGCCGGCAGCATGTTCCGCAGATCGCCGTAGTCGATGAGGCCGTGCTGCAGGTCGACGCGAGCCAGTCGAACCCGGCGTTGGCCATCAGCTCAGCGGAGTGGGTGTTGGCCAGCGAGAGCCAGCCGCCGATGGTCTGCTCGCCGGCCCGCCATTTGGCGAGCGCCAGGTTCTTTCTCATGGGTCGAGCCATTGGCCGCCGGCGGGCGCCTGTCAAGGCGCAAGGCTTGCCGTCCGTTGCGTCAGACCGCAACAATCAAGCGATGACCAAGGCAAGAGACGAAGGGGCGGCCGCGCCCGCCCCGCTCAAAGGCGTCCGCGTCGCGGAACTGGGGACCGGACCGGCGCTCGCCTATTGCGGCAAGCTGTTCGCCGACTTCGGCGCGAGCGTCGTCAAGGTCGAGGCGCCGGGCGGCGATCCCGCGCGCCGCACGCCGCCGCTGGCGGACGTCGGCGACGGCGCGGCCGAAAGCGGCGTCTTCGCGTGGATGAACACCAACAAAGAGAGCGTCATCGTCGCGCCGGCCGATGCGGCGCGGCTGACCGAGATCGTCGGCGCCAGCGATGTGCTGATCGACGCGCGGCCGGGCGCCGGCTGGGATGGCGGGCCGACCGGGCAGGCGGCTCTGCGCGCGGCCTTTCCGCAGCTGACCATCGTCTCGCTGAGCTGGTTCGGCGAAAGCGGACCCTATCGCGACTTCGCCGCCACCGACTCCACCCTGCGCGCCCTGGCGGGGCTGGTGAGGAACGTCGGGCCCGAACAGGCGCCGGCTCTGCTCACCGAGCATCAGGCCAGCGTGCCAGCCGCGCTCTGCGCGTTCTCGGCGGCGATGAGCGCGCTCCTCAGCGGCGGGGGCCGGCGGTTCGAGGTCAGCCTGCTGGACGTCAACCTGATCATCGGCGAATACCAGATGGCGATCACCGTCCAAGCCCAAGCGCCGGAGCGGCGCTGGGGGATCAATCGTTTTTTCCCGGTCTTCCCGGTGGGCGTCTACCAGTGCCGGGAGGGCTGGCTCGGCGTCACCGCCCACTCGCCGGACCAATGGCGCGGCTTCTGCGACATGCTGGGCCTGGCGATCGAGCCCGGCGATCCGAACTACCGCCTGCCGCCGGACCGCCTGGCGCGGGCCGACGAACTGGACGCGCAGATCGTCCCGCGGCTCCTCACCCGCACCGCGGAGGAGTGGTTCGAGGAGTCGATGCGGCGCAAGGTGCCGATCGTCGTCGTGCCGGACATGGCTGAGCTGCTGGCCACCGAGGTCCACCGCGCCCGCGGCGCTTTCGGCAAGGTGCATATCGGCAAGGCGAGCTTCGAGGCGCCGATCCTGCCCCAGCGGCTCACCGTAACGCCGCCGGCCGCCGACAGCGTCGCGCCGCTGGCCGGCGCCGATACCGACCTCTGGCGCCCGCAGCCGCCGCTTGCGCGCGCGGACAAGGCCGGCGGCCTGCCGCTTTCCGGCGTGCGCATCGTCGACCTGACCATGGGCTGGGCGGGGCCGCTGGCCACTCGCCAGCTGGCTGATCTGGGCGCCGAGGTGATCAAGGTCGAGGCCCGCGCCTATCCCGACTGGTGGCGCGGCAGCGACTACAGCGAGGTCTCGATCGCCGACCACGTCCACGAGATGGCGCACTACTTCAACATCAACAACCGCAACAAGACCGGGATCACCCTGGATCTGACCCAGCCGGAGGGCGCGCAGATCCTGCGCCGCCTGGTGCGCACGGCCGACGCGGTGGTGGAGAACTATTCGCAGGAGGTGCTGCCCAAGCTCGGCCTCGACTACGCGGGCCTGCGCGGCGAGCGGCCCGACATGGTGATGATGTCGATGCCGGCGTTCGGCCAGCAGAGCGCATGGGCCGAGGTCCGCGCCTATGGCTCGACCCTGGAGCACGCCTCGGGCCTGCCGAGCGTGACCGGTCAGGCGGGCTGGCCGCCGACCATGAACCACGTGGCCTACGGCGATCCGATCGGCGGCTTCAACGCCTGCGCGGCGCTGCTCACCGCGCTCTTCCACCGCCAGCGCACGGGAGAGGGCCAGTTCATCGACCTGGCGCAGGTGGAGTGCCTCTTCCCGCTGGTGGCGCCCTGGCTCATCGAGCAGTCGATCACCGGACGCGTCGCCCCGCGGCCCGGCAACCGGCATCCGCTTTTCGTCCCGCACGGCTGCTTTGCCTGCGAGGGCGACGACGCCTGGGTGGTGATCGCGGTGACTGACGACGCCGCCTGGCGGGCGCTCTGCGAGGCGATCGGGCGGGCGGACCTCGCCGCCGATCCGGCGCTGGCCACGGCACCCGGCCGGCGCGCGGCGGAAGCGCGGCTGGAGGAGGCGATCGGCGCCTGGACCGCCGGGCGTTCGGCCGACGAGGCGATGGAGGCGCTGCAGGCGCGGGGCGTCGCCGCCGGCGTCGCGCGCGGGTTCGCCGAGCTGATGTTCTATGAGCCGCACCTGATGGCCCGCGGCTACTGGCAGGAGATCGACCGGCCCTACCTCGGCCCCCACCTGCAGCCGACGTCCGCCTTCCGCGAGGAGGGTCAGGGCTACCCGGTCCGCACCCCCTCGCCGACGCTCGGCCAATCGACGCGCGAGGTGCTGAGCCGGGTGCTGGGCCTGACGCAGGCCGACCTCGACCGGCTGGAAGCCGCACAGGTCATCGGCGAGACCCCGATCCCGATCGGCGAGCGCCGCCCCCGCAGCGCCGCCCTCATCCACGAAGCCGCCGCCCGCGGTGACGGCTGAACGGAGCGTGTCCGTCGCGAACCAGCTCGTATGCAAGGCTCGGCCAGGGTCCGCTTCCGGGCGCGATGGCGATGACCGGGTTCGACCCATTGCGGACCTTCGCCGATCCGATAGGCTTGACACCGGCTTCCTGAAGGTGGGTCCTGGAGTGGCGGCGGAGGTTGATGGGTGAGCGTCCGGCGTCAACTGCTCCTCGTCGTGTTCGGAGCCATCGTGCTCGGCGCTATAGCTAGTGGCCTCCTGACTATGGCCTGGGTAAGCGAAAACCTCAGTGGTGACTTCGCCGATCAGGAGACGGGCAATATTGACGATGGCTTCACTGCGGTCATCTTTCTGATTTGGTCCGCTTTCTTCGGCGCGCCGTTGGCGATTGTCGGTGTTGTCGCAGTCTTCGCGTGGCGGCTCGTGGGGCGTCGCGGCTTACGCCCGGGGAGCCGGTAGGTCCGCTCCCGAGAACGCGTGGGGAGGCAGCTTGCGACCCATCTTGGGCGTTCCGAAAGTCCGCTTGCGCGACCTCGCCCGCCTGCTCTCTTAACCTGCGACCTAATCCGCCGCCTCGATGGCGCGGGCCAGGACGGCGAACAGCTGCTCGATCTCGGCGGCGTTGATGATCAGGGGCGGCGAGAGGGCGATGGTGTCGGCGGTGATCCGGACCAGCAGGCCCAGCTCCAGGGCCTTCAGCAGCACGGCGTAGCCCCGCGCGCCGACCGCGCCCGGCCTCGGCGCAAGATCGATCGCTCCCATCAGGCCTAGGTTGCGGATGTCGATCACATTGGGCTTGCCGCGCAGGCCGTGGATCGCCGCCTCCCAGATCGGGGCCATGGCCGCGGCGTTGGCGAAGAGGTCCTCCCGCCGATAGATCTCCAGCGCGGCCAGGGCGGCGGCGCAGGCCACCGGGTGGCCGGAATAGGTGTAGCCGTGGAAGAGCTCGATGGCGGTCTCCGGCCCCTGCATCAGGGCGTCGTGGATATCCCGGCGCGCCGCCACCGCGCCCATTGGGATCGCGGCGTTGGTCAGGCCCTTGGCCAGGGTCATCAGGTCCGGCCTGACGCCGAAATACTGCGACGCGAACGGCGCGCCCAGCCGGCCAAAGCCGGTGATCACCTCGTCGAAGATCAGCAGCAGGCCGTGGCGGTCGCAGATCGCCCGCAGCCGCTCGAGATAGCCCACCGGCGGCGGCAGCACCCCGCCGGAGCCCGCCACCGGCTCGACGATCACCGCGGCGATGGTCTCGGCGCCATGCAGCCCGATCAGCCGCTCCAGGTCGTCGGCGCGTTCGGCGCCGTGGGCGGGCAGGCCGCGCGAGAAGGCGTTGCGCTCCGGGTCGTGGGTGTGCGGCAGGTGGTCGACGCCCGGCAGGGTGACGAAGGCGCGGCGGTTGTTGACCAGGCCGCCCACCGAGATGCCGCCGAAGCCGACCCCATGATAGCCGCGCTCGCGGCCGATGAAACGCGTGCGCTGGCCCTCGCCGCGCACGCGGTGATAGGCGAGCGCAATCTTCAGCGCCGAGTCCACCGCCTCCGACCCCGAGTTGGCGAAGAACACCCGGTCCAGTCCCGCCGGCGTGATCGCCGCCAACTCGGTGGCCAGCTCGAACGCCAGCGGATGGCCCATCTGGAACGAGGGCGCGTAGTCCAGCGTGGTCAGCTGCCGCTCGACCGCCGCGGCGATCTCCGGGCGGCCGTGGCCGGCGTTGACGCACCAGAGGCCGGCGGTCCCGTCCATCACCTCGCGCCCGTCCTCGCTGCGATAGTAGAGGCCCTTGGCCTGGACCAGCAGGCGCGGGTTGGCCTTGAACTGCCGGTTGGCCGTGAACGGCATCCAGAAGGCCGCTAGGTCGGGTCGATTGGACATAGTCGCCGTGTTCATCGGTGGATCCTCGCGCGCGGCATCGCCGCCACATGATTCAGTCTTGACCAGCTTGCCGCATAGGGGGCCGGGTTGCGATGGCCGGCGCGACGGCCGCCGTCAAGCGCCGCCAGCCACCGCGCTTCGGCGTCCGCCGCCTGCCGCCAGCAAGCGTCCACCGCGCGGCGGAGGGTCTCCGCGTCAGCGTCCAGCGCCGCGTCGATGCGGGCGATGAAAGCGGCCTCCAGGGTGTCACGCTCCCCTTCGATGGCGGCGAGCCCCGCGCCGAAGTCGCGCAGCATGGCCCGGTGCAACAATTCGTGGCGCCACCAGAGGCTCTCGGGGTCGAACCGGTCCGTGGCCGGCGCGCCTTGGCAAGGAAGGCCGGCTTCGATGAGCACCGGCTTGAAAAGGCTGGTGCAGGGCGCGGAGGTCGCGGTGAACCAATGGACGAAGCGGCCGCCGCGCAGTTCGCTGACCATCGAGGCCACCGACTGGCTGCGCCGCTCGCCCTGGGCGGCGTGCATGCAGAGGGTCCGGCGCTGCGTGTTGGCCGGACTCCAGTCCGGCGCGTCGCCGTGGTCGCGCAGGATCGCCATCATCGCGGCCGGCGTGAGGCCGCCCGCGCGCGCCTGCAGCAACGAGGAGGCGCGCTCGCAGCGGCCGCGGCCGAAACTCACCGCGTCCCGCGCCTCGTCGATCAGCCGCTCGGCGACATCGAAGCGGCCGTCCTCGCCCGCCCATCCCTGGGCGCGCGCATGGCGCTCCAGATCCGCGCTGATGGCGCTGTAGCCTCGAGCGATGTTGTAGGCGTTGGAGAGCGCGCGCGTCGCGGTGACGCGCTCCAGCGCCCACCAGCGCCCCGCCGTCTCCATCACATAGGCCTCGGTCGGATCGGCGATGATGAACCCGTTGTTGTAGTAGAACCGGCCCAGGTGCCCGCAGTCGCCGCCCTGGCCGTGGCGCTCCAGCAGTTCGATGATCACCGCCACCGCCGCCGCCGCGGTCGAGGCGCGTTCCAGGGCCAGACGCACCAGGTCCATGCCGGTCAGCGCCGGCCGGCGCTGCGCCGGCGTCTTGGCGTGCAAGGCTTCGTTGCCGATCACCACGCCGTGCTCATTGGCGCCCATCTCCGCGCCCCACATCCAGAACGGCTGGCTGAGGATGCAGGCGTGGGTGACCTTCGCCTGCGGAATGGCGAGGTAGGTGAGCCTGACCTCGCCCGGATCGGCGCGCCGCGCCGCGGGAACCATCGTCAGCCGCTGCGCCTCGTTGCGCTCACGGTCGCTGTTCTTGGCGAACAGCACGCCGCCTCGCGCGGCGGCGCTCGACAGGCTGACAAGGGTGTCGCACATCGCCCGACCATCGCCCACAGCAGGCGCAAGTGGAAGCTCGGCCGTCGCGCGGGTCTGTTCAAATCCTGGTCCAGCGCCTAGGTCGGATGGATGGGCGCGCCAAGAACCTTCTCGACCATCGCCGAGAGCCGCCACGACCAGATGTTCCCGATTCTGTCGCGGGCGCAGGTCGGACGGTTGGGGAGTTTTGGCCAGGCGCGCCTCTTCGCGGACGGTGAGGCGTTGCAGCGGGCCGGCGAGGGCGGCCACGGCATGGTGGTGATCCTGGGTGGGACCGTAAAGGTCAGCCGGCGCGACGGGACCGGTTCGGCCCAGCTGGTCACCACCCATGAACCCGGCTCGTTCATGGGCGAGCTGGCCCAGCTCAGCGGCCGCCCGGCCCTGGTTGACGCCCATGCGGTGGGCCCGGTCGAGGCGCTGGTGCTGACGCCGGAGGGCCTGCGCGCGGTGCTGGTGGCCGAGGCGGATCTGGGCGAGACGATCATGCGCGCGCTGATCCTGCGGCGCGTGGCGCTGATCGAGGTCGGCGCCGGCGGGCCGGTGATCATCGGTCCGGCCGAGCACCCGGACGTGCGCCGCCTGGAGGGCTTCCTGGTCCGTAACAGCCACCCCCGGCATGTGCTGGACTCAGATACCGATCCGGAGGCCAAGACTCTGCTGGAGCGGCTGCACGTCACGCCCGGCGAATGGCCGATCGTGCTCTGCCCGGGCGGCCAGCTGCTGCGCAACCCCACCGAGGATCAGCTGGCGCGCTGCATCGGCCTGGTGGGCGCGATCGATGCGGACCGGGTCTACGACGTCGCCATCGTCGGCGCCGGGCCGGCGGGGCTTGCGGCCGCCGTCTACGCCGGCTCCGAGGGACTCTCGGCGATCGCCCTCGACTGCCGCGCCTTCGGCGGCCAGGCCGGCGCCTCGGCCCGGATCGAGAACTACCTGGGCTTTCCCACCGGCATCAGCGGCCTTGGGCTCACCTCGCGCGCCTTCAACCAGGCCCAGAAGTTCGGCGTCGAGATGGCCATCCCCGACGAGGTCGTGGCGCTCGAAGCCCCTGACAACGACGGTCCGACCAGCCTGCGGCTCGCCAGCGGCGAGCACGTCCGCGCGCGGTCCGTTGTCGTCGCCAGCGGCGCGAACTATCGACGGCTGAATGTGGCCGGATTGGCGGCGTTCGAGGCGGCGTCGGTGCACTATTGGGCCTCGCCCCTGGAGGCGAAGCTCTGCGCCGGCCAGGAGGTGGCGCTGGTCGGGGCGGGGAACTCGGCGGGCCAGGCGGTGGTCTACCTCGCCGGACGGGCCGCCAAGGTCTGGCTGCTGGTGCGCGGCGCCGGCCTGGACTCCAGCATGTCGCGCTACCTGATCGACCGGATCGCCGCCCTGCCGAACGTGGAGCTGCTCACCCGCACCGAGGTCGTCGGCCTCGAGGGCGAGGGCGGAATGCTACAGAGCGTGCGCTGGCGCGGCGGCGATGGCGCCGAGACGCGGCGCGCAGTGCGCCACCTCTTCCTCTTCATCGGCGCCGATCCCAACACCGACTGGCTGGCGGGCTCGGGACTGGCGCTGGACGACAGCCGCTTCGTGCTCACCGGCCCCGCCGCCGCGCCGGGACGCCATCCGCTGGAAACCAGCCGCAAGGGCGTCTTCGCCATCGGCGATGTGCGCGCCGGCTCGGTCAAGCGCGTCGCCGCCGCGGTCGGCGAGGGGGCGCAGGTGGTGGCGGCGATCCACGCCCATCTGGGCGCCGAGCACGCGACCGCGGCCGCGCCGGCCGGCTGACCTGGCGAGGGCAAGCGCGAGACGGCTTTCGGCGTCGCCAGGATACCGGTAAATCAAAAATGCCCGCCCGCGCTGAAGACTGGAGCATGTGCATGGACTCGAAGATCGAGGCTGTTTTCGCCGACTACGACGCGCGCATGCAGCGCGAGCGCGAGAACGCCGGCCAGATGAAGCTCGACGACTTCCTGCTGCCGGTTGGGCCGCAGACCGGCGCACTGCTCAACAGCCTGATCAAGGGCGCCAAGGCGACGCGGATCCTGGAGATCGGCACCTCCTACGGCTACTCCGGCGTCTGGCTCGCCGAGGCCGCCCGCGAGACCGGCGGCAAGCTCATCACGCTTGATGTGGCCGACTACAAGCAGGCCTACGCCAAGGCGGCGCTGGAAAAGGCCGGACTGGCGGCGTTCGTGGACTTCCGGTGCGGCAGCGCGCTGGACCTGATCCCGACCTTGCCAGGCCCCTTCGACTTCGTCCTGCTGGACCTCTGGAAGGACCTCTACGTCCCCTGCCTCGAGCTCTTCTTTCCGAAGCTGGCGCCCGGCGCCATCGTGGTGGCGGACAACATGCTCCAGCCCGCCGCGGCGCGCGAAGAAGCCCTGGCCTATCGCCGCGCGGTCCGCGCCAAGCCTGGCGTCGCTTCGGTGCTGCTGCCGATCGGCAGCGGGATCGAGATCAGCCGCCTTGGCGACCTCTAGCTCGCGTTCGTCGCCAGCGGGCGTTAGGGGTTGAAGTCAGCGATGGGGTCGCGATTGAAAGAGCCGGAAGCTGAAGCGAGGTTGGGAACGGGCGCGCGGCCGCTCGCGGGCCTGACCGTCGCCGAGATCGGCGGCGAGATCGCCACGCGCTACTGTGGCCGGCTGCTGGCCGTACTGGGCGCGAGCGTCGTGCGGGCCCCGGGCGGCGAGGGCGGCGGCGCGGCGCCGGATCCGCTGTTCGCCGCCTGGCTCGACGAGGGCAAGACCATCGTCGCCACCGCCGGCGAGGCGCTGGACGTGCTGGCAGAGGGGCCTCCGGCCGGGCGCCTGGTCATCGCCGGCCAGACGCGCGAGGCCGTGGCGGGCGTCGAAGCGCGGCTGGCGACGCTCGCCGAACCGCCGGCCCTGCTCGCCATCACCTGGTTCGATCCGCGCGGTCCCTACGCGCCCTGGCGCGCCAACGATCCGATCATGCAGGCGATGAGCGGCGTCGCCTTCCCTTTCGGCCCGATCGAGGGCCCGCCGGTGCTGAGCCAGGGCTACGCGCCGCAGATGGTCGGCGGCCTCACCGGCTTCATCGCCGCCCTCGCGGCGCTCATCCCGGCGCAGCCGACCGTGCGCCGCATCGAGACCAATATCTTCGAGGCCGCGCTCTGCTTCATGGAGACGGGATCGGTGGCGGCGGCGGCGCTCGGCCTGGAGTCCCATCGCCTGGGCGTGAACCGCTTCGTTCCCACCTGTCCCAGCGGCGTCTTCCGCAGTCGCGACGGGTTCATCGGCGTCACCGCCCTGACGCCCGCCCAGTGGCGGTCGCTCGCCGAGTTGATCGGCCGGCCGGACATGGGCCGTGACCCGCGCTACGCCTCCTCGATCGAGCGGCTGATGGCCGCCGATGAACTGGACGCGGTGCTGATCCCCACCTTCCTGGAGCATCCCACCGACTGGTGGGTCGCGGAGGGCGACAAGAGGCGCATCCCGATCACCCCGGCCCCGCCGCCGCGGGAGCTGCCGGACCTGCCCCACTGGCGCGAGCGAGGCTCGTTCGCGCCGGTCGCATCGAGCCGGGCGGAAGGCCCGACGCTGCCCTATCGCTTCGTCTTCGAAGGCGAGCGCTCTGGCCGGCCGAGCGGCGGCGCGGCAGGGCCGCTGGCGGGGATCCGGGTCGCCGATTTCAGCATGGGCTGGGCAGGGCCGTTGGGCGCCCGCCTGCTGGCCGACCTCGGCGCCGACGTGCTCAAGGTGGAGTCCACCGGCAAGCCGGACTGGTGGCGCGGCTGGGAGGTGGTGCCCGACGCCGATCCCCCGCCCACCGAACTGCCGCGCAACTTCATGGCCGTGAACCGCAACAAGCGCGGTCTCGATCTCGATCTGGCCTCGCCATCGGGCCTGGCCGCCGCCGAGGCGATCATCGCCAGATCCGACGTCGTCATCGACAATCAGGGTCCAGGGGTGATGGACAAGCTGGGCCTTGGCCCCGAGGAGCAGCGCCGGCTCAATCCGCGCACGGTCTCGCTCTCCATGCCGCCGTTCGGGCGGACAGGACCGCTGGCGGGCCTGCGCGCCTATGGCTCGACGGTCGAGCAGGCCAGCGGCATGCCGTTCGTCAACGGCCACGACGACTGGGACCCCTGCCAGCAGCACGTGGCCTACGGCGATCCCGTCGCCGGGCTCTATGCGGCAGCGGCGGCCCTGGTGGGGCTCTATGCGCGCGAGCGGCTGGGCGGGGCGGAGATCGACCTCTGCCAGGTCGAGTG
>JBIOEF010000007.1:0-58220 GCA_044445785.1 Caulobacterales bacterium | reverse complement strand
GGCCGTCGGCCGCCTTGGCCGCCGCCTCGGCGGCGTCGAGCGCGGCCTTGGCGTAGATGCCCCGCGGGTAGAGGGTGCGCACCCGGCCCAGGGCCGCGTTGGCGCGCTCGGCCTCGGCCCGCGCGGCCGCCGCCTGGGCCTCGAAGCCGCTGGTCTCGATGCCGATCCGCGCGTCGGCGACCACGGCGATCAGCTGGCCCTTGCGGACGGTGTCGTTCTCGGTGACCAGCAGGCGCACCAGCGTGCCGGCGATGCGCGCCCGCGCCTCGGTGGTGTGCTCGCTGGCCACCTGCGCGTCCACCGGCTTGACGTCGGCGATCAGGCTCTCGGCGACCACGAAATGATCCGCCGGCGGCGCGGCGCTGGCGACCGGCGGCGTCGGCGCGGGACGCGCGCAGGCGGCCAGGCAAACGGTCGCCATGGCGAGGGTGCGGAGGCTACGCATCGTGCGCGCAGTTTATTGCCGCCCTCGCGAGCGCGACTTGATCTGTCGCAAAGCGCAACCGTGGCAAGAGCGCAGGCTCAGCCCATGAGCAAGCCAACCATCCTCATCCTCGGGGCCGGGCTGGGCGGCGCCATCGCGGCCTTCGAGATCAAGCACGCCCTCGGCGATCGCGCCGAGATCGTGGTCGTCGGGCAAGGCCCACTGTTCGCCTTCGTCCCGTCCAACCCCTGGGTCGCCGTCCACTGGCGGACCGCCGAGGCGGTGCAGGTGGATCTGCGCCCGGTGATGGCCAAACGCCACATCGGCTTCGAGACCGCCGGGGCCAAGCGTGTGGTCCCGGCCGAGAACCGGGTCGAGCTGGGCGACGGCCGCAACCTCCCCTACGACTACCTGGTCATCGCCACCGGGCCTGACCTGGCGTTCGACGAGATCGAGGGCCTGGGTCCGGATCGCTTCACCCAGTCGGTCTGCCAGGTGCGCCACGCCGAGACCGCGGCCAAGGCGTTCGACGCCCTGGCGGCCAATCCTGGGCCGGTGGTGATCGGGGCGGTGCAGGGCGCCTCCTGCTTCGGTCCGGCCTATGAGTTCTCGATGATCCTCGACACCGAGCTGCGCCGCCGCAAGGCGCGCGACCGCGTGCCGATGACCTTCGTCACCTCCGAGCCCTACATCGGTCACCTGGGCCTCGACGGCGTCGGCGACACCAAGGGCCTGTTGGAGAGCGAGTTCCGCAACCGCCACATCAAGTGGATCACCAACGCCAAGGTCGCCAGCGTCGAGGCCGGCGTGATGCACGTGGAAGAGATCGCCGACGACGGCCAGGTGAAGGCCGCGCACGACCTGCCGTTCGTCTTCTCGATGATGCTGCCGGCCTTCCGGGGCGTGGAGGCGGTGCGCGGGATCGAGGGCCTGACCAATCCGCGCGGCTTCATCCTCACCGACAAGACCCAGCGCAACCCGACCTTCCGCAACGTGTTCGCGCTTGGGGTCTGCGTCGCCATCCCGCCGGTCGGCAAGACGGCGGTGCCCGTGGGCGTCCCCAAGACCGGCTTCATGATCGAGAGCATGGTGGCGGCGATCACCGCCAATCTGGTCGACCTGGTCGCCGGCAAGGAGGCCCGGCATGAGGCCACCTGGAACGCCATCTGCCTGGCGGATTTCGGCGATGGGGGCGTGGCCTTCATGGCCCAGCCGCAGATCCCGCCCCGCAACGTCAACTGGTCCTCCAGCGGACGCTGGGTGCACCTGGCGAAGATCGGCTTCGAGAAATACTTCCTGGCCAAGGTGCGGGGCGGCGAGAGCGAGCCGTTCTACGAACGCTTGGCGCTCGACTTGATCGGCGCGCACAAACTGAGGGCCTGAGGAGCGACGCTGATGGGCCAGGTGGTCTGCGGTCACTGCGAAGCGATCAACCGGGTGGTCGAGAACCGGCCGGCGGGCGACGCCAGATGCGGCCGCTGTCACGCGCCGCTCTTCGCCGGCAAGCCGATCGAGGTTTCCGGGGCGGGGCTTGAGCGCCGACGGGCGCAGGGCCAGGGCGCGGCGCTGCTGGTGGACGTTTGGGCGCCCTGGTGCGGCCCGTGCCGCTCGATGGCGCCGCACTTCGCCGCGGCGGCCGGCAGGCTCGAGCCCGATGTCCAGCTGCTCAAGCTCAATTCCGAGGCCGAACCGGCCGCCGCAGGCGCCTTGGGGATCCAGGCTATCCCGACGTTGATCCTTTTCAGCCTCGGCCGCGAGGTGGCTCGCGCCAGCGGGCTGATGACCACCGAACAGATCGTTCAATGGGTGAGGCGCGCGCTTGGCGTTTCCGCCGCCGCCTGATCCGCATCAAGGGAGTCCCCCATGTCCGTCGACCGCGCCGTCCTCGCCTTCGCTGGCTTTGTCGTCCTTGCTGGCTTGGCGCTGGCCTACTTCGTCAGTCCGTGGTGGGCGCTGCTCAGCGTCTTTGCCGGCGCGAACATGTTCCAGGCCGCCTTCACCGGCTTCTGCCCGGCGGCGATGGTCTTCAGGAAGCTGGGCCTGAAGCCAGGCGTCGCCTTCCGCTAGCCGCCCTCACGGCCCAGGCGCGGTCGCCGTCGCGACAAGGCCCAACCACCGCGCGGCGAGGAGCACCAGGCCGACGGCGATCAGCGGCCCGAAGACCCTGAACGTGTATCGGGTCAGTCGCTCCGGAATGAAGGTGTCGAAGAGCTCGCCAGTCGTGGCGCCGTACTTCACCGCCAGCGCGGACAAGGGACATTTGAAGCCGCCGCCGACGAAGACCGCGCTCTCGACGCTGACCAGCCCGAGCGCCGGCCAGAGCCAGGCGCCGCGTGCGCCGCTGACGCCTGCGTAGAGGACGACGAACGTCGCGGCGACCATCACCAAGTAGATCGCCGTGTGGACGCCACGCACGAGCGCGAGCCGCTGGGCGTCGCTCATGATCGCCCCTCGCCGCCGTCCGCCGGGCCACCGATCGCTGGGTTCACTATCAATGACCGCTTTCCTCGCGTAGCGGACTTACAGCACGGCTGCGGCAGGCTCGCAGCCGTGCTCGTCTATCAAGCTGGCTCCACGGCGGCGAAGGTCACGCGGTTGCGCACTGCGATCGAGCCGACGCGCGGATCTTGGGCAGCCCCATCCAGTTCACGATCAAGCTCCTGGAAGAAGTGATGGGCGTCCGTTCCTGGCGTGATCATCACCAGCGCGCGGGCCGGCGAGTCGCCGTCGTTGCGGAAGCCGTGATAGCCGCCGACCGGCAAATAGCAAAAGTCCCCGGCGCGGGCGCGGACTTCCCCTTCCGGCGTGGCGAAGGTGATTTCGCCTTCGAGCACATAGAAGAACTCAGAGTCCGCGGCGTGCCTGTGAAGCGGCGGACCGCAGTGCGGCGACACTGAAATCTCGAGCGCAAGGAAGCGCCCGTGCGTATCAGCCGGCGTCACCTTGTTGGTGTGGATCGAGCCCAGGACTTTCACTTGCTCGCCTGTGCCGGCGGGAATGAAGATCATGTTCTTGGACGGCATTGCAGTCTCCTTCGAAATCCGACCCGTCTTGTGTTCCAGAGGGAACCGGCCTGGATTTGCTGAGCCGTCGAGTACGCAAGACGCGGCTCGCCCTCAATTCGCGTTATTGCCAAGCCGTTCCGCACAATTGCATGGTGATGGGTCGAGGGGCCGCGGCGATGGATTGGGACGATCTTCGTTTCGTGCTCGCCGTTTCGCGCACCGGCTCGGCGTTGGGGGCGGCTCGGGCGCTGGGCGTGAACCAAAGCACGGTCGTTCGACGCCTGGCCCAGGTCGAGGCGGCGGCGGGCGCGGATCTGTTCGACCGCAAGCGTAACGGATACTGCGTCACCGACCTCGGCCGAAGCCTGGTCGCGACAGCGGAGCGCGTCGAGGTCGAGATGCAGGCGCTGCAGGACCGGCTCTCTGCGGCGGGCCGCACGGTCTCTGGCGTCGTGCGCCTCACCACCAGCGAACGGATTGCCAGCATGGTCGTCGCGCCCTGCGTCCGGGAGTTCCGCCAACGCTACCCAGACGTCCGCATCGAACTGTTCACCGACGATCGACGGTTGGACGTGGCCCGCGGCGAAGCGGACATCGCGCTCCGCGCCGGGTCCCGTCCGGAAGGCGCCGGCATAGTCGCCCGCAAGCTGCTCGAGCTCGGCTGGACCGTCTATTGCAGCAAGAGCTATGCCGCCGAGCACGGCGCGCCGGCGACGGCCGACGATTTCCACCTCCATGCCATTGTCGGCATGGAGGGATCCCTCTCCCAGCTGCCCGGACCCCGCTGGATGGCGAAGGCTGCGCCCGATACGCCGGTGCGGTTCACCAGCAACAGCCTCTCCAACCTGATCAGCACACTGCGCGCCGGTCTGGGCATCGCGACGCTTCCGTGCATGGTGGGAGATACGGATCCGGAACTGGTGCGCTGCATGCCACCGCCGCGAGAGCTTGATTCCGAGCTCTGGCTGATCGTGCGCGAGGATCTGAGGTCGGTCTCGGCCGTCCGCGCGCTGACCGACTCCCTAGCCCAGCACGTGCACGAACACCGCGCCGCCCTGACCGGTCGCACCGCCGGCGCCTCGAGCTGAGATCGCCCGTCAGAACGGTGGTCGAGCCCGCCTTCCGGCAAGGTGGGAATGTCCGCTTTCCCCCCAACGCGGACCTTTAGAGCGTCCGCTCTGGAGCGGGGCGCCGGAGTCTGATCTGGACCTAACGCGGACCTTAACGCGGTGGTACCCGGCGCCATGCAACAACCCACTCGGAGCGCCGAACCAGGTGCGAGGGATCATGTTGCGGGCTGCATGGCGGGCCAAGGCCCTTCGCAGGATGGGACGCGTAGGCGTCGCGGCGTTGGCGCTCTGTCTCTTCGCCGGCTGTCGTCCGACGGCCGCCCAGGAAAGCGCGTCGAGCTGCGCGGCGCCGCCGCCCTGGCGCGAGGCGAACGCCAAGCCAGGTCAGCCGGACGCGGAGTTCGCGGCGTGCCTGAGGGACCAGGCCTACGAGACGCGCACCCTGACAGTCCCGGTCGACTCCACGGCCTATGGGATCATCGCCCAGTGCCACGTGCGCGTCGACTTCTTCGAAGGCAGGACTATGGCCGCCAGCGAAACCGGCCCCGACGCGGCGGCCGCCGATCAGGAGGCCGTGCGACAGGCTACGGCCGCCATCACTCAGTACCGCCGCTGCGTCGGCCGCTAGCGGCCGCGCCAAGGCGCAAGGGTCACGGCGGACCGTTTGGCGTCTCGTCGTAGCGGTCGCTGAGGATTCGCGCGGCGTCGCCAGCGGGGTCCTCGTACTGACCGTGCTTCACCGTCCACCAGAAGGCGCCAAGGCCGATGAGGGCCAGGGTCAGCGATGCGGGGGCGAGGAAGAGCAGGATGGTCATGAGCGGGCCGCCAGGTTCATCCGCAGCGCGTTCAGGGTGACGATCAGCGAGGAGGCCGACATGGCGATGGCGGCGATGAACGGATTGATCAGCCCCAGCATGGCCGCCGGGGCCGCCACCGCGTTGTAGAGCGCGGAGAAGCCGAAGTTCTCCAGCGCTCGCTTTCGGGCCGCGCGGGCGACGTCGATGGCGTCGACGATGGCCATCAGGCCCGCGCCCTCGAACACCAGGTCGGCGGCGTTCTGGCTGGCGTCCACCGCCGTGCCGGGGGCCATGGAGACGTGGGCCCTGGCCAGCGCGGCGGCGTCGTTGAGGCCATCGCCGACCATCAGGGTCCGCCAGCCGGCCCGCTTCAGTCCATCGATGATCGCGACCTTGTCGAGGGGCGTCAGGCCCGAGCGCCACCGGGCGAGGCCGCTCGCCTGCGCCGCCTGCTGGACGGGACCGGCGGCGTCGCCGGACAGCACCTCGACCTCGAGACCGCGGGCGCGCAGCAGGGAAATCGCGCGCGCGGCGTCTTCGCGCGGTGGGTCGACGAAGGCGAACCGCAGCGGCGCCTGGCCATCCAGTCGGAACCACAGCTGGGTCTGCGAGCCGCACGCCCCGTCGGCGCCCACGAATTCGGCCCGGCCAAGCCTGGCGCGGATTCCATCGATCGTCCCCTCGACGCCCAGTCCAGCCGTCTCGGTGACGTCGTCGGCCACCGGACCGATCCCAGCTTCGCGGGCCAGCGCCTGGGCCAGGGGGTGGCGCGAGGCGCGGGCCAGCGGCGCGGCGGCCGCCACCCAATCGGCCGGCGCCGCGGCCATCCGCGGGCGCCCCTCGGTGAGGACGCCGGTCTTGTCCAGCACCACGTGGTCGATCTCCGCCAGGCGCTCGAGCGCCGCGCCGGACTTCACCAGGACGCCCTTGCGGAAGAGCCGGCCGGAGGCGGCGATCTGGACCGCCGGCACGGCCAGGCCCAGCGCGCACGGGCAGGTGATGATCAGCACCGAGGCGGCGCGCAACAGCGCCTCGCGCGGGCCCAGCCCGAGGAGCCAGACGCCGAGGAAGGTCGCTGCGGCCAGGGCGTGGACCACCGGCACATAGATGGCGGCCGCCTTGTCGGCGAGGCGCACATAGGCGGATTTCGATTGGGCGCCGGCCTCGATCATCCGGGCCAGGTTGGCCAGGGTCGAGTCCTCGGACCGGGCGGTGGCGCGCAGGACGATCCGGCCAGAGAGGTTGAGCGCGCCCGCGTGCAGCGTCGCGCCCGGTCCGATCTGGGCGGGCGCCGTCTCGCCGGTGATCAGCGCATTGTCGAGCTCGGAGACGCCGGCTTCCACCACCCCGTCCACCGGAACCCGCTCGCCGGCGAGGACGGCGATGCGGTCGTCGACGCGCACCTCGCGCACCGGGGCGCCATGTTCCAGGCCCTGGTCGTCCAGCCGCCGCGCCATCGGCGCCTGCAGGGCCAGGAGGTCGCGCGCGGCGCCCTGGGCCTTGACGCGCAGCTGGTGATCCAGCCAGCGGCCGATCAGCAGCAGGAAGAGCAGCGAGACGGCGGCGTCGAAGTAGGCGTGACGGCCGCCCTGCAGGGTCTCGGAGAAGCTGACGATCAGGGTCAGGATGACGCCGATGGAGATCGGCACGTCCATGTTGGCCCGCCCGCGCCGCAGCGAATTCCAGGCCGATTGGAAGAAGGTCATGCCGGCGTAGAGCGCGCACGGCGTGGCGACGATCGCCGAGAGCCAGTACATCACCGTGCGCGTGCCCGGCTCCAGCTCCTGGCCGAAGACGCCGGCCCAGACCGGCACCGAGAACATCATCACGTTGCCGACGCCAAAGCCCGCGACGCCCAGCGCCAGGGTCAGCCGGCGGCCCTCCGCGTCCTGCGCCTGGCGGGCGACCTCGGGGTCGTAGAGGCTGGCGGCGTAGCCCGCGTCCTCCACCCGCCGGATCACCTCGCCCGCCTCGCCGGCGGCCCGCAGGGTGACCGACAGCTTGCCGGTGGTGAGGTTGAGCCGGGCGGCGTCGACGCCGGGCGCGGCGGCGGCGGCCTGCTCGATCTTGGCCATGCACGAGGCGCAGTGAGCGCCGCGCACCAGCAGTTCCAGGCGCCCTTGCCCCGCCTCGTCGCGCTTGACGAAGTCGGAGAGGTCGGCGGCGAGCGCGTTCATGGCGCCACCAGCCGCCGCTCGGCGTCGAAACGCCGGCCCTTGGCGTCATAGGCGGAAAGGCGCAGGTCCCACGCGCCGACGATCGCGCCCGGCCGGGCCTCGTAGTCCCCTGGCGCGACTTCGCGGAATTTCAGGTCGCGGCGCCCAGCTTCCGTGGCCGGCCGCTCCAGCCGCGCGACGATGCGCAGCCCGCTGACCGGCGCGCCCGCCTGGTCGCTGGCGGTGAGCCGGACTGCATCCGGCGCGATCACGCCGGCGCTCATGCGCCAGCCGAGCGCGGCCTGGGCCCGCTGCTGGCCAAGCTCGCTGTCGTAGGCCAGACCGTCCTCATAGGGCGTCGAGGAAACCTCGCCGGAAAAGGTCGAGTAGGCGTCCACCACCATCAGGGCGTTTACCGCCGCGGTGATTCCGAAGAAAACCACGAAGGCGCCCAGGACATGCCAGCCAGTCAGGCGAAAGGCTTTGCGGGTTGCGCTCATTGGGTGGTCGCATCGGCTGAGAGGAAGGTGGAGGGCTCGCGCTCGGTCAGTGTGTTCCAGGTGAGCACGAAGCTCACCGGCAGGCTTCGGGCGGCCTCCGGCTGGGCGGTGACCAGCAGGCGCACCGCGCGCACCTGGTTGGGCCCGACGGCGACGCTGAACGATCCCTGGGTCGGCGCGGCGCCCGGCGTCTTCAAGGTCGCGGACGGCAGGCCGGTCATCGCGATCTGGAAGGTGCGCGGCTCGAAGGTGCGGTTGTCGATCTTCAGCGTGTAGCCATTGCGGATCGACCCGTCGTGCAGGCGCACGAACGTCGGATTGCGGTCGCGCAGCACTTCCAGGTCGACCGTGGTCCGGTTCGCCAGGCCCCAGATCATCAGCGTGGAGACCACGGCCAGGGCGCCGGCGTAGTAGATCGTGCGGCTGCGGATGAACTTGTAGACCGGGGGCTGGCCCCTGACCCTGGCCGCCACGGCCGCGTCGGTGTCGTAGGCGATGAGCGCGGTGGGCCGGGCGACGCGGACCATGATCTCATCGCAGGCGTCGACGCACAGGCCGCAGTTGATGCACTCCAGCTGGGCGCCGTCGCGGATGTCGATCCCCATGGGGCAGACGACGACGCACTGGTTGCAGTCGATGCAGTCGCCGCGGCCCTCCCAGGCTTCGTTCTTCTTGTGCGGCGCGCGCGGCTCGCCCCGGTCGCGCCGGTAGGTCACCTGCAGGGAGTGCTCGTCCAGCATCGCGCCCTGGATCCGCGGCCAGGGGCAAAGATAGGTGCAGACCTGCTCGCGCATGGTCCCGGCCAGCGCATAGGTGGTGAAGGTGAGGACGCCGACCGAGACATAGGCGGTGATCGGCGCCTGGCCGATCCAGAAGGTCCGCCAGAGCGTCGGCGCGTCGTGGAAGTAGAACACCCACGCCCCGCCGGTGGCCATGGCTATGGCGATCCAGACCGCGTGCTTGCCGCCCTTGCGCCAGGCCTTGTCCAGCGACAAGGGCGCGGCGTCGAGCTTCATGCGCGCATTGCGGTCGCCTTCGAACAGACGCTCGACGGTGATGTAGAGGTCGGTCCAGACGGTCTGCGGGCAGGCGTAGCCGCACCAGAGCCGGCCGAAGAGGGCGCTGACCAGGAACAGCGACAGGGCGGCCATCACCAGAAGGCCGGTGATGAAATAGACCTCCTGCGGCCAGAGCTGGATGAAGAAAAAGTAGAACCGCCGGCCGGTGAAATCGACCAGCACCGCCTGTTGCGGCGCGCCGACGGGTCTGGCCCACCGCAGCCACGGGACGACGTAGTAGACCCCCAGGGTGGCGATCAGCATCGCCCACTTGATTGTCCGCCAGCGGCCGTGGGCCAGCTTCGGATAGATCGGCGTGCGCGGCTTGTAGAGACTGCCGCCGCCCCGTCCGGATTTCTCCCGAGCGGCCGCCGCCGCCGAGACGGGGGGCTCGGGGGTCGCCTGAGTGGAAGTCCGGTTGATGACGACGGTCATGGCGCAGATCAACTCTCGCCGGTCACTGGCCGCCGGCGCTGGCGTGGATGTAGACCGCCAGGGCCTTGATGGTGTTGGCGTCGAAGCGGTGACCCCAGGCCGGCATCACCCCGCCGCGGCCATTGAAGATCTGATCGTGGATCGCGGCGCGATCGGACCCGTAGAGCCAGTCGCGGTCGGTGAGGTTGGGCGCGCCGACCGCCTGGCTGCCAAGGCCGGTCGGTCCGTGGCAGACGGCGCAGTTGGCGGCGAACAGCGGCGCGGCGCGCTGCACCGCCGCCGCGTCGGCGCTGCGATGGGAGAGGGCGACGACGTATTCGGTCAGATCGTCGATCTGATCGGCCTTGAGGATCTGGTCGTGGCCGAACGCCGGCATCTGCGAGACGCGCGCGTCCGGATCGCCAGAGCGGACCCCGTAGGTGATGGTGCGCTGGATGTCCTCCAGCGAACCGCCCCAGATCCAGACGTCGTCGCGCAGGTTCGGGTAGCCCTTGCCGCCGGTTCCGCCGCTGCCGTGGCAGGTGGCGCAGTTGTCGCCGAAGATCGACTGGCCGACGGCGAGCGCGTAGCTCTGCATCGCCGGATCCTTCTCGATCTGTTCGAGCGAGGCGTTCGAGAGCTTGAGCGCTTCGGCGCCGCGCTGGGCTTTGAGGGCCGCCAGGTCACGCTCCACCTGCGCCCGGTCGGAACGGTGCAGCAGGCCCGGCGTCGCCCCGCCGATCAGCGGCCAGGCCGGCATCAGGATCCAGTAGACCACCGCAAAGGCGATGCAGGCGTAGAACACCCACAGCCACCAGCGCGGCAGTGGGCTGTCCAGCTCCTTGATCCCGTCCCATTCGTGGCCGGTGGTCTCGACGCCGGAGTGTTCGTCGGTTTCGCGTTCGGCCACCGCTATTCCTCCGCATCCAGAGGGGCGCGGGCGGCCTTCTCGAACTCCTCGCGCTTCTTGGGCCAGAAGGCGTAGGCGGCGGCGATGACAAACAGCACGGTGAAGTACACCGTCCCGCCCTGCTGCACCCACTTGGCCACATGTTCGTAGGTCATGGCCTCACCTCTGGTTCGCCGGGGCGTCGGCCTTGTAGGTGGAGAAGTCCACCAAGGTCCCCAGCATCTGCAGGTAGGCGATCAGGGCGTCCATCTCGGTGATCCGCGCCGGGTCGCCGCCGAAATTGCGGATCACCACCTTCTTGCCGTAGCGGGCGCGCAGCGCGGTTCCGCCGGACAGCGGATCGTCCTGGGCCTGGAGGTCGGCGACAGCGTTGTCGATCATCGCGTCCGTGTACGGAACGCCGACCGTGCGCATCGCCCGCAGCTTGTCCTTGAGGTCGCGGTAGTCGAGGTCCTTCTCGGCCAGGAACCGGTAGGGCGGCATCACCGATTCCGGCACCACCGAGCGCGGGTCGATCAGGTGGTCGCGGTGCCAGCCGTCGGAATATTTGCCGCCGACGCGGGCGAGATCGGGGCCTTGCCGTTCGGAGCCCCACTGGAAGGGGTGGTCGTACATGCTCTCGGCCGCCAGGCTGTAGTGGCCGTAGCGTTCCACCTCGTCGCGCAGGGGACGGATCATTTGCGAGTGGCAGAGGTAGCAGCCCTCGCGGATGTAGATGTCGCGCCCTTCCAGCTCGAGCGGCGTGTAGGGCCGCATGCCCTGCACCGGCTCGATGGTGTTCTCCAGGTAGAACAGCGGGACCACCTCGACGATGCCGCCGATGGCGACGACGAAGATGATGGCGATGAGCAGCAGCAGCGAGTGCCGCTCCAGCCTTCCGTGTGAGGTCCAGGCGCCGCCAGCCATCGCCCTACTCCGCGGCCGCGGCGGCGACGAACGGCGACATGGCCGGCGTCGGCGCCCGCTCGGCGCTGGGCAGGCGCACGGTGCGCCAGCAATTGTAGATCATGATGAAGAGCCCCGAGAGGTACATGAGGCCGCCGGTCAGCCGCACCACGTTCTCCACGTGCCGGGCGGCGACGGTTTCGGCGAAGCTGTAGGCGAGGAAGCCCTGGGGCGTGTATTCGCGCCACATCAGGCCTTCCATGATCCCGGCGACCCACATCGAGGTGATGTAGAGAACGATGCCGGTGGTCGCGATCCAGAAGTGCCACTCGACCAGGTTGTTCGAGAAGAGGCGGTCCTTCTTCCACAGCCACGGGACCATGCAGTAGACGGCGCCGAAAGTGACGAAGCCGACCCAGCCCAGCGCGCCGGAGTGCACGTGGCCGATGGTCCAGTCGGTGTAGTGGCTGAGCGAATTGACCGCCCGGATCGACATCACCGGGCCTTCGAAGGTGGACATGCCGTAGAAGGCGAGGCTGACCACCAGCATGCGGATCACCGGGTCGGTGCGCAGCTTGTCCCAGGCGCCAGAGAGGGTCATCAGCCCGTTGATCATGCCGCCCCACGACGGCATCCACAGCATCACCGAAAAGGTCATGCCCAGCGTCTGGGCCCATTGCGGCAGGGCGGTGTAGTGCAGGTGATGCGGGCCGGCCCAGATGTAGATGAAGATCAGCGCCCAGAAATGGACGATCGAGAGCCGGTAGGAATAGATCGGCCGCTCGGCCCTTTTCGGGATGAAGTAGTACATCATCGCCAGGAAGCCGGCGGTGAGGAAGAAGCCCACGGCGTTGTGGCCGTACCACCACTGCACCATGGCGCTCTGCACGCCCGACCAGACCGAATAGCTGCGGTGGTTGAGGAAGTTGACCGGCCAGGCCAGGTTGTTGACGATGTGCAGGATGGCGATGGTGACGATGAAGGCCAGGTAGAACCAGTTGGCCACGTAGATGTGCGGCTCCTTGCGCTTCCAGAGCGTGCCCAGGAAGACGATCAGGTAGGCGACCCAGACGACGGCGAGCCAGAGGTCGGTGACCCACTCTGGCTCGGCGTATTCCTGGCTCTGGGTGATGCCGACCAGGTAGCCCAGGGCCGCCAGGACGATGAACAGCTGGTAGCCCCAGAACACGAACCAGGGCGTCACCCCGCCGAACAGGCGCGCCCGGCAGGTCCGCTGGACGACATAGAACGACGTCGAGATCAGCGCGTTGCCGCCGAAGGCGAAGATCACCGCCGAGGTGTGCAGCGGCCGCAGACGCCCGAAGTTCAGGAAGCCGGAGTCCGGCAGATAGAAGATCCTTGGCCAGGCCAGCTGCGAGGCGATGACCACCCCCACCAGCATCCCCGCCGCGCCCCAGAACAGGGTCGCGATCACGCCGGCCTTGATCACGCCGTCCATGTACTTGTCCGGCGCCGGCTGGAACTGGCCCGAGGTGATCCCGGCCAGCAGGGCGGAGGCGCCCAGCACGAAGGCGGCCATGAAGATGTAGCCCTGGAACTGGAAGAGCGGGTCCTGGGATGCGGCCGTGGCGATGGTGGCCAGCAGCGCTCCGCAAATGCAGAGGACCAGGTAGATCGGCGCGTCCAGCGGCGCTTCCTGCCTCACAGCCGTAACCGACGTCATGGGTATGCCCCGCCCCCCTCACGTAGCCAATCGCGCGTAGTTCCCCCGGCGGTGGCGAAGGCGCCTTGATTTAGGTCAAGGGTGTCCGTTCGGCGCCGAGAATGACGTGCTGGCGCGCGCCGGTTGGTTTCGATATCTGAGCGAAGTTCATCGACGGCGATCCATTTGAGGTGAGTCAAAGCGTGTCCGCTCCGATCGGTGTTCCGCTGGGGCATGAACCAAGTGTCCGGATTTCCGCCCAGTGACGTGATCGCCAGGCCCGCGCCCGCGACGCGGCCCGCCGGGGCCAGCAAGCCGCGCCTGCGCCTGGGTCCCTGGATCGTGGTCGCGGTTCTGCTGGCGCTGGCCGTCGGCGCCGGCGCCTGGTGGCGCTTCGGGCGCCAGCCGAGCGTCCACTATGTGGCCGCTTCGGTTCAGCGCGGCGCGGTGACCCGCAGCGTCACCGCCAGCGGCATGGTCAATCCGGTGCTCACCGTCTTGGTTGGCGCCTACGTCTCCGGCACGATCCAGGACATCTACTGCGACTTCAACACCCGCGTCCGCAAAGGCCAGATCTGCGCGCGGATCGACCCCAGGCCCTATCAGATCGTGGTCGACCAGGACGCGGCCGCGCTGGGGACCGCCCAGGCTCAACTGGTCAAGGACAAGGCCGCGCTCACCTACGCGAACCTGGCCAACGCGCGCTCGGCGACGCTGCTGGCGCAGAAGTGGCTGTCGCAGGACGCGGCGGACCAGGCGCGCAGCGTGCGCGATCAGGCGGCCGCGCAGGTCGGCCTCGACCAGGCGGCGGTCACCCAGCACGCCGCGGCGCTGAAGGCCGCGAAGATCAACCTCGGCTATGCGAACATCGTTTCGCCCGTGGACGGCACGGTGGTCTCGCGCAATGTCACCCAGGGCCAGACGGTGGCCGCCAGCTTCCAGACGCCGACGCTGTTCCTGATCGCCACCGACCTCACGCGCATGCAGGTGGACGCCAACGTCAGCGAAAGCGACATCGGCGGCGGGCTCGCGGTCGGCGATGGGGCCACCTTCACCGTCGACGCCTTTCCCGATCGGGTGTTCCACGCGACGGTCAGCCAGATCCGCCAGGCGCCGCAGGCGGTGCAGAACGTGGTCACCTACGACGTGGTGCTGGCGGTGGACAACGCCGACCTGGCGCTGAAGCCCGGCATGACCGCCACCAGCCGCATCATCACCGCCCAGCACGTCAACGTGCTGCGGGTTCCCAATCAGGCTCTGCGCTATCGGCCAGGCGGCCTTGGCGCGGCCGGGAGCAATCCGGCTGCGCCTGCCAAGGCGAGGTCGTCGCCGCGGATCTGGGTGCTGCGCGAGGGCAAACCCGTGCGGATCGCCGTCAAGACCGGACTGCAGGACGAGACCAACACCGAGATCACCTCCGATGCGCTGCAGGCGGGCGACCAGGTGATCACCGCCGAGACCGGCGGCCCCGCCGCCTCGGGCGGCGCCCGCACGCCCCTGCCGCGTTTCTAGAGCCATGGCCCCGGTCATCGAGGCCCGGAACCTGACCCGCACCTACCGCGTGGGCGACGTCGATGTGCAGGCGCTGCGCGGCGTCGACATGACCGTCGAGCGGGGCGAGTTCGTCGCCATCATGGGCTCGTCCGGTTCGGGCAAGTCGACGCTGATGGCGATCCTCGGCTGCCTGGACCGGCCCAGCAGCGGCGAATACCGGCTCGACGGGGTGAACGTGGCCGACCTTGGCGAGGCGGAGCTGGCGCGCGTCCGCGGCGAGCGCCTGGGGTTTGTGTTCCAGAGCTTCAACCTCTTGCCCCGCACGCCGTCGATCGAGAACGTGGCCCTGCCGCTGGCCTACGCCCAGACCGCGCCCAAGAACCGCGCCGAGCGGATGCGGCTGGCGCGCGCGGCCCTGAAGATCATGGGGCTGGAGGGCCGGGAGGCGAGCACGCCCGGCCAGCTCTCCGGCGGCCAGCAACAGCGCGTCGCCATCGCCAGGGCCCTGATGACCGAGCCGGACGTGCTGCTCGCCGACGAACCCACCGGCAACCTCGACACCAAGACCTCGCACGAGATCATGCAGACCCTCACCGCGCTGAACCGCGAGCACGGAGTCACCATCATCGTGGTGACGCACGAGGCCGACATCGCCGCCTACGCCGACCGGGTCGTGACCATGCGCGACGGCCAGATCGTGTCCGATCAGACCAAGCCAAGACCCGCAGGGAGCGGTCGTCCGGCCGCCCTGGCGCGCGCGGAACCCGGCCTGCCGCTCAAGATCACGCACGACGGTTTCTCCTTCGCCTACGGCGCGATGATCGTCGGCGCCGCCGTTCAGGCGCTGACCCGCAACAAGATGCGCTCGGCGCTGACCATGCTGGGCGTCTTCATCGGGGTTGCGGCGCTGATCGCCATGGTGGCGCTGGGGCAGGGCGCCAACCTGGCGGTCAAGAAGCAGATCGAGAGCCTGGGCACCAACCTGATGGTCGTGGTGCCGGGCGCGACCACGGCGGGCGGCGTTCGCGGCGGCTTCGGCAGCGCCTCGACGCTCACCACCGCCGACGCCGACGCGATCACGCGTGAGGATCCGGCGGTGGCGCTCACCGCCTACACCCTGCGTCAGAGCGGCCAGGTGCAGGCGGGCGATCAGAACTGGACCACCAGCATCCAGGGCGTCACCGCCTCCTATCCTGCGATCACCAACTGGCGCGTCGATAGCGGCCGCTCGATTACCGACGACGACGTCGCCAACGGAGCCCTGGTCGTGGTCATCGGCCAGACGGTGTACCGCCAGCTCTTCGCCGCCGGTACGGACCCGGTCGGCGCGACCATCCTGGTCAAGGCCACGCCCCTGCAGGTGATCGGCGTTTTCGCCGGCAAGGGCCAGTCGGCCATGGGTCAGGACCAGGACGACCTGGTGATGATCCCCTTCTCCACCGCCGAGCGGAAGGTGCTTGGGGTGGCCGCGCCGCTCTCCGGCCAGGCCCAGAACTCGCCCTACGTCCCGTTGTCCAACCCCTACGGGATGCAGCCAAGGCTGACGGGCCTGGTCAACCAGATCTATGTCCAGGCCGCCGCTGCGGACGCCGTCGACACGGCGATCGCGCAAGTCACCCAGACCCTGGCCCGGCGCCACCGGATCAGGCCCGGCGACGTCAACGACTTCTCGGTCCGCAACCTCAGCCAGATCGCCACCGCCGCCGAGGGCTCCAGCCAGATCATGGCCGTGCTGCTGGCGACGGTCGCCTCGATTTCGCTGGTGGTGGGCGGGGTCGGGATCATGAACATCCTGCTGGTTTCGGTCACCGAGCGGACCCGGGAGATCGGACTGCGCATGGCCATCGGCGCGCGCCGGCTGCAGGTGCTGCTGCAGTTCCTGGCCGAGGCGGTGATGCTCAGCGTCACCGGCGGCGTCGCCGGCATCCTGGCGGGCCTGGCCGCCACCGGCCTCATCGCCGTCGTCACCGGCTGGCCGGTGCAGGTGTCGCTGGCGGCCATGTTCGGCGGCTTCGCCTTCGCCGCCGCGGTCGGGGTCTTCTTCGGCTACTATCCGGCGCGCAAGGCCTCGCGGCTCGACCCCATCGAGGCGCTCCGGTTCGAGTAGCGAACGCGTCAGCGCGGTCGCGTTGACCCAGGTCAAGGCGCGCGGGCGGCGGCGCGCCGAGGGTGGGCCATGAGCTACTATTTCGCCAAGCATCTTGACCGGCCGTTCGACGAGGTCGTGGAGCGCGTGCGCGCCGGGCTGCAGGACGCCGGCTTTGGGGTGATCACCCAGATCGATATCCAAGCGACCTTGAAGGCCAAGCTGGACGCCGACTTCCGCCCCTACCTGATCCTGGGCGCCTGCAACCCGGCCATGGCCCACGAGGCGCTGAAGCTGGAAGACAAGGTGGGCGCGATGCTGCCGTGCAACGTCGTCGTCCAGGCATCGCCCGGCGGCGGGGTCGAGGTGGCGGCGATCGATCCGGTGGCCTCGATGCAGGCGATCGACAATCCGGCGTTGAAGACGATGGCCGGGATCGTCGCTGGCAAGCTCAAGGGCGTCGTCGAGGCCCTCTAGGTCGACAGGAGGATCGCGTGACCGACGTCTGGACCGAGACGGCCGCCTGGGTGCAGGCGGTCGGGACCATCGCCGCGGTGGTCGGGGCGGCCTGGGTGGCCGCCGGCGAGTCGCGGGCCGGGCGCCGGCGCGAGGAGCAGAGCCGGCGGGAAGCCCTCGAACGCGAGCAGCGGTCGCTGACCGCGTCGAAAACCGCGGCGCTCAACCTCGCCATCCTGGCCACCACCCAGATTCACGAGCTGCACACGCTCCTAAGCGACGTCACCCGCCGCCAGCGCGTCGCGCATATGTCGCCCAGCCGGTTGCTGGCCACGATCGAGCGATTGCTGATCGCCTTCCCCATCCAGTCGCTTGGCGACGCCGAAGCCATGGTCGCCTTCTCCTACTTCCCGGGCGCGCTCGAGACCGCCGCCGAGATCTACGGCAACCTGGAACGGGCGGTGCGCGGCGCCGACGACGACAAGCACGGCGAGATCTTCGCCGACTACGCCAAGCAGATGGCGCACCTCGATCGCGTTGCGCAACGCCAGCTCGGCGATCTGCAACGGGCGCTGGGGATCGATCCCCACCCCATCAGGCCGGCCGAGCCCGACCGCCAGGGGCATGACACCGCCGCCCGAGGCCCTAAGATGAGGCCCTTCAAGCGTGCGCCCCATGAACCTCAACCCGCATGATGCGATCCAACCCGCGGCCGCGACAACCGAGCGCGTGCAGCCGGCCATCGTGCAAGCCCGCGAGCTGACCCGGCGCTTTGGCGCGTTGATCGCAGTCGACCACATCTCCCTCAGCATCCGGGCGGGCGAGACCTTCGCCCTGATCGGACCCAACGGCGCGGGCAAGAGCACGCTGATGAAGATGTTCACGACCATGCTGCCGCCCAGCTCCGGCCAGGCGACGGTCGCCGGTTACGACGTCGCCCGCCACCCCCAGCAGGTTCGCGCCCACATCGGCTATGTGCCGCAGCTGCTCTCGGCGGACGGTGAGCTTTCCGGCTATGAGAACATGCTGCTCTCGGCCCGGCTCTACCTGATCCCGGCGTCCGAGCGCGCACGCAAGATCGGCGAGGCGCTGGCGATGATGGGCCTCACCGAGGCCAAGGACCGTCTCGTGGCGACCTATTCGGGCGGCATGGCCCGTCGCCTGGAGGTCGCTCAGAGCACTCTGCATCGCCCGGCCGTGCTGTTCATGGACGAGCCGACTGTGGGTCTGGATCCCGGCGGGCGGCGGGCGGTGTGGGCCCACGTCCAGGAACTGAAGGACGAGATCGGCGCCGCGGTGGTCTTCTCCACCCACTACATGGACGAGGCCGAGGAGGTCTGCGATCGCGTCGCGCTGATCAACGGCGGGCGTCTGGCCGCCCTCGGCTCACCGGCCGAGCTTAGGGCGCGGCAGGGTCCGGGCGCGACCCTCGACGACGTGTTCACCGAGCTTACCGGCGCGCGCCTTGGCGCCGAGGGCAAGCGGGCGTGAGCGCGCAGACCATCTCGACGCGGGACGGGAGGGCCTCGGTCGGAGACTACCTGACCCAGATGTGGGCTGTGGCGGATGCGGAGGTCGTGAAGCTGGTTCACGACCCGATGGATCTGGTGAGCCGGGCGGTGCAGCCGATCCTCTGGCTGCTGCTCTTCGGCCAGGTAATGGCGCATGTGCATGGCCTCGCCGCCACTGGCGGCTCCTACATCGACTTCCTGGCGCCCGGCGTCCTGGCCCAGAGCGTGCTCTTCGTGGCCATCTTCTATGGGCTCTCGGCGATCTGGGAGCGCGACCTTGGCGTGCTGCACCGCTACATGGTCAGCCCCGCGCCGCGCAGCGCCCTGGTCATCGGCAAGGCGCTGGCCTCGAGCGTCCGCGGCCTTGCCCAATCGATCGTGATCTACGTCTGCGCCGCGCTGCTGGGGGTCGGACTGAGCTTCAACCCCCTGCATATCCTGGGCGTGATCAGCTTCATCGTCCTGGCCTCGGCGCTGTTTTCGACCTTCTCCCTAGTGATCGCCTGCATCGTCAAGACGCGCGAACGGTTCATGGGCATCGGCCAGTTCCTGACCATGCCGATCTTCTTCGCCAGCAACGCCATCTATCCGATCTCGATAATGCCGAGCTGGCTGCAGGCGATCTCGCGGGCCAACCCGCTCAGCTACGAGGTGGACGCCCTGCGCGGCCTGATGCTGAAGGGCGGTCATCCCCAGTTCGGCCTCGGGGTCGACTACGGTGTGCTGGCGGCGATCATCGCCATCTTGATCGTCATCGCCACGCGAATGTACCCGCGGCTGACACAGTAGGCGTTCAGCGGTGCGCCGGGTGGCTGAGCGCTACGGCCCAGCGATGCAACGGGCCCCACGTCCCGGCGATCAGGACGCCGATGCTAAGGACGGCCTGAATGGCCAGGATCAGCAGGCAGAAGCCCATCACCACGTTGCTGGCGATCGGGTTCTGAGAGATCGCCGACGACACCACGCCCGACATGGCCAGGCCCACGGCGCCAAAGGCGATGACCAACGGCCTCCAGACGACCATCCACATAACAAAGCTCCTAGGATCAAATCTTCGCCATGATCGCCGACCTTGCAGGCGCGGACCTTGATCCTGCGCAAATGGAGGTCGCGCGCGCCGGCAAAACCCGCGGCGCCTCCGCGCCGACGTTGATGCGGGTCAAAGACGGACGACACGGGCCAGTCCAGGTTCGGCTCAAAGAATTGGGAACCCTTGTGCCGAAGCTTACCTGGTCCGCCTGCGCCCTGGCGCTCGCCCTGATTTCAACGCCGCTCGGCGCCGCGGTCGCGCAGGGCGCCCCGACATCCGCTCCGGCGCCGACACCTGCGTCAGCCCCGCCTGGCGCGGCCGCGCCCCTGCCGCTGAGCCTCGAGGACGGTCACGCCATCGCCGGCGCCCTCGCCCGCGGTCCCGGCGAGGGCATTGCGACGCCCGACATCAGCGCGGCTCTGCAGGCCCTCTCGTCCGCGGACGGCGCCGCCCGCGGCCAGGCCGACGCCGCCGTCTCGTCGGCGGCGATCGCCTTCGCCGGCGCCGAGCATGGTCTGAGGATCGAGCCTCAGTCGGTAGATCACGACTGGGCCCTGCGCGCGGCCTATGACCCGGCCGCCGAGTTCGCCGCCGCGCGCGCCGCCGGACGGATCGGCGCCTGGGCGGAGGGCCTGGCGCGGAGCGATCCCAGCTACCGCGCCCTGGTCGCGGCCCGCTGGCGCTACGGCGCCATCGTCGCCAACGGCGGCTGGGGTCAGGTCCCCGTCGGGCCGACGCTGAAGCCGCCCGCCCCTGAAGCCAAACCGCCGAAACCGGCCGCCCCCGATGCCAAGCCGCCAAAACCGCCGGTAGAGGACGCGCGCGTTCCGGCGCTGCGGGCGCGGCTGACCGCCGAGGGCTACCTGATGGCGCCCGCCGACGCGTCGGACGTCTATGACACCGCCCTCGCCGCCGCCGTCGCCGCGTTCCAGGGCCGGCATGCCCTGAAGGCCGACGGGGTGCTGACGGACGCGACCGTCCAGGCCCTGAACGTCCCCGCCGAGGACCGGCTCGCCGCCATCGACGCCAACCTCGAGCGCGCCCGCTGGCTGCCCGATCCCCTGCCGCCGCAGCGGATCGAGGTCGACATCAGCGCCACGGAGGCGCGGCTGATCTCGCCTGGCGCGCCTGACCTGGCCATGCGCGCCATCGTCGGCGACCTCAAGCACCACACGCCCACGCTGGTCTCGAAGGTCGTCGCCATCGTCTTCAACCCCCCGTGGGTGGTGCCGAGTTCGATCGCCGCGGCCGAGCTCTATCCGAAGGAGCGCCGCCATCCCGGCTATTTCGCCGCCAACGGCTTTTCGGTGGTGAACGGCCAGTTGATCCAGGCGGCGGGGCCGAAAGCGGCGCTGGGCCTGATCAAGTTCGAGATCCCCGATCCGTTCTCGGTCTACCTGCACGACACGCCCAGCCGCTCGCTTTTCAACCGCGAGGCGCGCTGGCTCAGCCACGGTTGCGTCCGGGTCCAGCGGCCGCGCGAGCTGGCGGCCGCGCTGCTGGCGCCCCAGGGGTGGTCGCGGGACGATGTCGACGCCGCCATCGCCGAGGACGACACCAAGCGCACGCCGGTCACGGTTCAGGTTCCGGTGTTCATCATTTACCGCACCGCCGTCGCCGATGATCAGGCGCAGGTGACCTTCCGGTCGGACGTCTACGGCTGGGACGCGGAGCTGGAGGCTGCGCTGAATCGCCACTGACCGGGCCTTTTGCGATCCTGGCGACGGGCCCTTAAGTTCCCTCTTCACCGTTCAGTGGTAGGGTGGACCCCATGTCGCTTGCCCGTCGCGCCTTCATGAAGACCGGCCTTGGCCTTGTGGCCGGCGCCGCCACCCTGGCCGGCGCGCCGCTGGCGCTGGCCTTCCCGGAAGCGTCGGTCCGCCGCCTCGGCTTCGACAATCTGCACACCGGCGAGCGGCTGGACATCGCCTACTGGGAGAACGGCGCCTATGTGCCGGACGCGCTGACGGCGGTGAACCATGTGCTGCGCGACCATCGCAACAACGAGGTCCATGTCATCGAGCCGACCCTGCTCGACCTCCTGACGTCGCTCTCCGGCCGGCTGGAGACGCGGCCCGCCTTCGAGGTGATTTCCGGCTATCGCTCGCCCGCCAGCAACGCTCTCCTGCATGAGCGCAGCAGCCAGGTGGCGTCCGGCAGCCTGCACATGGTGGGCAAGGCCATCGACATCCGCCTGGGCGGCGTCGAGCTGACCCACCTGCGCGACGTGGCGCTGGGGCTTGGGCTTGGCGGCGTCGGCTACTATCCGACCTCGGACTTCGTGCACGTGGACGTTGGCCGCGTGCGCCAATGGAGCGGCGCCTGACCGCCCAATAGAACGCCTGACCTCCGCCTGACCTCCGCCTGACCTAGATCAAGGCGCCCGCCGGCCAGCCATGCAGACTGCACCGCCAATCAAAGAGGCGGTCCCATGTGGCAATGGATCTACCGGCTGATCGCGGCCCTGCTGGCTCTGATGGGGGCAGGACTTGTCACCCTCATCGGGCGCGCCTTGAGCGACGCCGGGCGCCAGGCCAGTGCAATGGTCCTGCATCTGGGCCCTCGGGTGCTGGCGCTGGAGGCGGTGGTCGCCGCGATCCTGATCCTCTCGGCGGCGCTGATCTTGGCGAGTCCCGCCGGACGGCCCCATAGTAGGGGATGACGAACCCGGGGGCTGGACAGGGGCGGCTGAGAGCAAAGCCGCTGCCGCTCGACACGTTTCGCGAAAACGTGGTCGTGCTCGCCAGGGACAACACGGTCCTGCGCCCCGAGCGGCTGGCCGGCGCCCATCGCGTGGAGGTGAAGGCGCGCGGCGTCACCCTGATCGCCTCGCCGGTGATCGCCGACGATCCAGCGCTGCTGGCGTGCGACGAGATCGGCCTGCCCCAGCCCGCCTTCCACCGCCTGCGGATCGCCCCTGGCGACGACGTGGAGATCGCGCCGGCGCGGCCGCCCAAGAGCCTGGAGGCGGTGCGCGCCAAGATCCGCGGCGAGACTCTCAACGCCGATAAGATGGCCGAGGTGGTGGCCGATCTGGTCAGCCACCGCTGCTCCGACATGGAGATCGCCGCCTTCCTGATCGCCTGCGCCAGCTTCATGACCGCCGAGGAGACCCTGGCCCTGACCGAAGCCATGGTCAGCGTCGGCGCGCGGCTTTCCTGGGGCGACCAGACGGTGGTCGACAAGCACTCGATCGGCGGCATTCCGGGCAACCGGACCTCGCTGATCGTCGCCCCGATCGTCGCCGCCCATGGCCTGATCATCCCCAAGACCTCCTCGCGCGCCATCACCTCGCCGGCGGGCACCGCCGACACCATGGAGGTGCTGGCCCGCGTCGACCTGGACGAGAACGAGATGCGCGCCGTGGTCGAGACGTGCGGCGGCTGCATCGTCTGGGGCGGGCGGGTCAACCTCTCGCCGGCCGACGACGTGCTGATCTCGGTGGAGCGGCCGCTGGGGATCGACACGCCCGAGCAGATGGTCGCCTCGATCATGTCCAAGAAAGCCTCCGCCGGATCCAGCCATCTGGTGGTGGACATGCCCGTTGGGTCCTCGGCGAAGATCCGCGACTCCGCCGCCGCCCTGCGCCTGCGCAAGCTCTTCGAATTTGTGGCGACGCGGATGGGCATCGCCATCGACGTCGTCGCCACCGACGGATCGCGGCCGGTCGGGCGAGGGGTGGGTCCGGTGCTGGAAGCGCGCGACGTGCTGGCCGTCCTCGAGCGCCGGCCCGAAGCGCCGCGCGACCTGCTGGACAAGTCGGTGATGCTGGCCGGGCGGCTGCTGGAGACCGATCCGCAAGTCCAGGGCGGCCGGGGCGAGGCGCGGGCGCGCGAGCTCGTCCAGTCCGGCGCCGCCCGGCGCAAGCTGGACGAGATCATCCACGCCCAGGGGACCTCGCCGATCTCCTCCGAACTGGGATCGCTCGGGCACGAGGTGACCGCGGTCCGGCCCGGTCGCGTCGCCGCCATCGACTGCCTGCGCATCGCCGCGGTGGCCAGGCTGGCCGGCGCGCCCACCGATCCGGGCGCCGGCCTGCTGTTGCTGAAGAGCGTCGGCGAGACGGTGCGCGCCGGCGATCCGCTCTACCGGATCCACGGCCAGGAGCCGTCGGAGTTCCGCTTCGCCGTCGAGGCGGCGACGGATGACAGCGGCTTCCTGGTGTCGCCGCCGTGACCGACCTTGGCGTCTGCGGTTTCGCCGACGAGGCGCAGCCGGCGAGCAGGCTGGCCGCGAGCCTGGGCGCGCCGTTCGCGCCGCTCACCGTGCACCGGTTTCCCGACGGCGAGACCATGCCGATCGCGCCGCCGCCGGCGGCGGCGACAACGGTGGTCTATCGCTCGCTCGATCGGCCGAACGAAAAGCTGGTCGACCTGCTGCTGGCCGCCGACGCCCTGCGGCGCGCCGGCGCGCCGCGGCTGATCCTGGTCGCGCCCTACTTCTGCTACCTGCGCCAGGACCAGGTGTTCGCGCCAGGCGAGCCCCTCAGCCGCGACGTGATCGCGCCGCTGGTCGGCGCCCGGTTCGACGGCGTGGTCACCGTGCAGGCGCACCTGCACCGGACGCCCGATCTGGCGCGGGCCCTGCAAACGCGAGCCGTCAATCTCTGGGCGGTCGAGCCGCTCGCCGCCGCGCTCGGCCCCTACGCCACGCCGCCGCTGGTGATCGGGCCGGACGAGGAATCGTCGGCGTGGGCGCAGGCCTGGGCCCGGCGCCTCGGCGGCCAGTCCGTCAGCCTCAGCAAGACTCGCCAGGGCGACCGCTCGGTGACGCTGGACGGCTCGACCCCGATCGCGGCCGCGGACCGGCCGGTGGTGATCATCGACGACATCGCCTCCAGCGGCGAGACGCTGGCCAAGACGACCGCCCTGGCGCGCGACGCCGGCGCCCTTTCGATCGACGTGGCGATCGTCCACGCCCTGCTGGACGCCGGCGCCGCCGAACGCCTGATCGGGCTCGGCGCCCGCCGGATCGTCTCCACCGACTCGGTGCAGCATCCCACCAACGCCGCGGAGCTCGCGCCGATCCTGGCCGACGCCGTCAGGGAGATGATCGCAAGCGCATGAGCACAACCCTTACCGTCCACGGCGCGGCCGGCTGCGTCACCGGCTCCTGCTACCGGCTGAAGACGCCGAAGGCCGCCATCCTGGTCGACTGCGGCATGTTCCAGGGCCCCAAGAGCCTGAAGGCGCTGAACTACGAGCCCTTTCCCTTCGATGTGAAGACCATCGATGCGGTGCTGCTGACGCACGCCCACATCGATCACTGCGGCCTGCTGCCCAAGCTTCGGCGCGCGGGCTATCGCGGCCCGATCTGGGCCACCGCCGGCACCGCCGACCTCTGCGAGCTGATGCTGGCCGACTCCGCCCACATCCAGGAGAGTGAGGTCGAGCAGCTGAACCGCCGCAACCAGCGGCGCGGCCGCCCGACCGTCGATCCGATCTACACGGTCAAGGACGCGCGGCAGACGCTGGAGCTTTTCCGGCCGGCGAAGCTGGGCGAGGAGATCCAGGTCGCGCCCGGCATCATGGCGCGGTGGCGCAACGCCGGCCATATCCTGGGCTCGGCCTCGATCGAGGTGACCGTCGAGGACACGCGCCCGCTGCATCTGTTTTTTTCCGGCGACCTCGGACCGGGCGGCCGCGACTTCCTCGCCGACCCGGAGGGGCCGGCCGGGGTCGACCACCTGATCATCGAATCCACCTACGGAGACCGCGAGCGGCCGCCGCTGACGCCGAAGGACCGCCGCGCTCTGCTGGCGGCCGAGATCAGCGCGGCCAAGGCGGCCGGCGGTCCCCTGCTGATGCCGGCCTTCGCGGTGGAGCGGACCCAGGAACTGCTGGCCGACCTGCTGGGCGCCATGGATGCGGGCGAGGCCCCGGACGCCGACGTGTTCCTGGATTCGCCGCTGGCCATCGAAGTCACCGACGTCTTCCTGCGGCGCGGCTACAACGCGCCGGCCGGCCACAACCCCTTCGAGGAGCTGCACGCCGGCGAGCGCCTGCGGTTCCTCAAGAAGCCGTCCGAGAGCGACCAGCTCGAGCGGCTGCGCGGCTGGCACGTGATCATGGCCGCCAGCGGCATGTGCGACGCCGGGCGCGTGCGCAAGCACCTCAAGCGGCTCCTGTGGCGCGAGGACGCCACCGTCCTTCTGACCGGCTTCCAGGTCCAGGGATCGCTGGGCCGCCTGCTGGCCGACGGCGCCGACCGGGTGCGCATCCAGGGCGAGGAAGTCCGCGTCCGCGCGCGCATCCGCAGCCTGGACGTCTACTCCGGCCACGCCGACGCCAGGGCGCTCACCGACTGGGCGCTGGCGAGAAGGCCGATCGCCGGCAAGGTGTTCATCTGCCACGGCGAGCCGAAAGCGTCGGAGGGGCTGGCCGATCGGCTGGCGGCGGCGGGCCTTCCGCGCGAGAGCCTGATCCGTCCAACCATCGATCAGAGTTTCTCGCTGAGCGGCGCGGCGGCCGAGCCGCTGGCGATCAGCCAGGTCCGCGCCGCGCCAGGCTCGCCGACGGCGCTCGACTGGCACAACGCCCGCGCCGCGCTGCTGGGCGATCTCGACGCCCGCCTGGACTCAGCGCCAGACGACGCCGCGCGCGCGGCCCTGCTTGGCCATCTGCACGACCTGCTGGAGCAGGACGCAATGCGCCGATAGCCGGCTCCGCTCAGATCACTGCTGGCGGATGTAGAGCATCGGTCCGGAGGCGTCGGCGAGCTCGATCTGATTGTAGCTGAGCACGCGCATGGGCACGCTGTAGGCCACGCCCAGCCGCAGGGTCGGCGGCGAGGCGTAGCAAACGCCCGCGCCGCACATCTGCTTGGGATTGTAGTCGTTGTAGATCATGTCCAGCTGCGAGCTCTGCGGGTCGTAGCGCCACTGACCGACATAGGTCGTCGCCCCCATGTTGGTGGTCAGGTACTCCTGCAGCTGGCCGTTCGGGTACAGCGTCAGCACGATGACGTAGGCCGTGCCGCCGTTGCTGTACTGCTGCGAATGACTCCACTGCCCGACCGGCGAGAAGCCCTGGGCGTGGGCGGCGCCCGATATCGCCAGCGCGATGGCGGCGGCGACGGCGACGACGATCTGGCGGGCGCGTGAGGGGCCGCCGGTGGCCGACACGCCGGGCGATGGCGACGTAGGCGTCATTGCAGGTCCTCCTGTCCGGGGGTCGTAAGGGCGACGACCGAGAAGCGGTCCGATTGTCACCGCCCGCGCCGCTCCGCACACCTCCCGGAACCGCTAGCTTGACGAACATTCCGGGCAGACCGCGCCAGGCGAAGCCGCGCACCGCGGGGGGCTCAGTTCATGGCGGCGATCTCGGCTTCGGTCAGGCCGACGGATGCGGCGGCGGCCATCAGGTCGCGCCAGCTGTTGTCGTCGATGGGGACGCCGTCGCGCAGGCGCTGCGCCTTGGATGCGCGCTCCGGATCGCCCGGCGCCAGCACCGCCGCCACGCCCGGCGCCGGACGGGTGGCGTGGATGTAGTCCAGCATCGCGCTGGCCTCCGCTTCGAAGACTTCCCGCCCGCCGAAGGCGTCCGGGTCGATGACGATGGAGAGCATGTTGTTGACGGCCGCGCCGTAGTCGCGCTTGCCCGCCGGCTGCATGGTCCAGTGCCCGGCCAGGGCCCCGCCCAGCAGCTCGCACATCACCTGCATCCCCCCGCCCTTGTGCAGGCCGAAGGGGAGCAGGAAGCCGCGCGATCCGGCGCTGAAGATGACGCGCGGGTCGTCGGTCGGCTGGCCCTCGGCGTCCATCAGCGCCCCCGGCGGCGCCGGCTCTCCCTTCATCATCGCCACCCTCAGCTTGCCGATGGCCACCGCGCTGGTGGCGAAATCGAGCACGATGTGATCGCCGTCCGGGCGGGGCAGGGTGCAGCAGTAGGGGTTGGTGATCATCCGCGGCTCGCCGCCGCCGAAGGGCGCCACCGCCGGCTCGCCGCCGATGACGTTCACATAGTGCATGGAGACCATGCCGGCGTCGGCGCATTGCTCGCCATAGGCGCCGATGCGGCCGATGTGGCAGGCGTTGCGCAACGCGACGCAGGCGATCCCGGTCTGCCGCGCGCGGCCGATCGCCAGATCGATCGCCTCGCGGGCGACCACTTGGCCGAGGCCAAACTGGCCGTCGACCACCATCACCGCCACGTGGTCGTGGATCACCTTGGCGGTGCGGCCCGGGAACAGCGTCCCGTTGGCGATCCAGCGCAGATAGGCGGGCGCCATGCCGACGCCGTGGGAGTCGTGGCCCTTGAGGTTGGCGGCGACCAGGTGCTCGGCGCTGATCTGCGCCTTGTCGGCCGGCGCGCCGGCGCGCTCCAGCATGGTCGCAAGGAGCCGGGTCAGCCGATCGGCCGGGATGAGCATGAAGGGGTCTCGCTATGATCGCCGCGGCCGCGCCCGGCTTGCAGCCGCCAGCAAAGCCGCCGACGAGGCCTCCGACAAGCGAAAGCTGCGCCGCCACGCATCGGGGTGGCCGTCTGGAGCCTCTGGGACCCCAGGCCTTCAAGACCCCCAGAGCGGACGCTCTGAAAGTCCGCTCTGGGGGGAAAGCGGACATTCCGGCGCAGCGCCGGCCCATATCCTTTTCGCCCAATCCCTGACGGGTGAACGCGGCGAGCAGCGCCCTCGCCGGAGCCCGACGGGCCGGGACGGCGACTTTGGTGACAATTAGTCACATTGGCTGACGAGATCGGGCTCACTGGCGTCTTCTCTCCAGCAGTTACGAAGCGGTTGAAGGTTCTCAACCTTGAAAAACTCAATTGACAATGTGTCAGTGAAAGGTCATTGGGGCGTCGATCCGCTGGCCCCGCCGCGGTGTGGTGGAGCAAGATCGAGTGCCCAACTGGACGACTCGCCTGGGTCTGGCGATCGCCGCCGCGGTCGTTCTCGTGATCGGCGTCGGGCTCGGCGTAATGCTGAACGGGCCGATCCGTGACGCGGCGGTTCTCACCGTCGCGGCCCACAAGGTCCATGAAGAAGGCCTGGATCGGGGCGCGCCGGCGGGTTCGCCAGGTCGATTCGAGACCGACCCCGCGGTGCTTGCGCAACTTGCGACAGGCGGTCAGCCGCTGACGCGTTGGCGCGAGGGCCTGACCATGGACGGCCTTGAGCCGATGCCCTGGCTGAAGGACGCGCTCAACTGGTTCCCCAAGACCGAGCAGGTTCAGCCCGACGAGATGCGGGTCACCTTCATGGGAACCTCACCGCTGATCCGCCCGGGCCAGATGAACACCTCGATCTACGTGGAACTCGGAAACGGCAAGAGCTTCATTTTCGATTTCGGGGACGGAGCGGTCTCCAACTACCTGGCGGCCGGCGTGCCGCTGAATCGGCTCAACGACATTTTCCTGACCCACCTGCACTGGGACCACTTCGGTTCGATACCCTACGCCTACACCTTCGGCGCCTGGGGCGGCCGCTGGCACGAGCCAATGCGGATCACCGGCCCGTCGGGCGATCGGCCAGAGCTGGGCACTCGCTACGCCATGGACGAGATGAAGAAGATGCTCACCTGGCATCGCGACAGCTTCGACCTGTTCCCGATAGGCCAGGGCTGGGACATGCAGGTCAACGAGTTCGACTACCGAGACGACGGCGGGGTCGTCTACGACAAGGATGGCGTGGTCATCCGACACTGGCGCCAGTCGCACGGCGAAGACGGCGCATCCGCCTATCGCCTCGACTGGAACGGCCTGAGCATGGCCTTCACCGGCGACGGGCGGCCCAACGGCCTCACCGCCAAGTACGCGAAGGGCGTCGGCCTGCTGATCACCGAAATTCAGCCCGAGACCGTTTCCGAGTTGGCGAAGTCGGTCGGGACCATGCCCGCGCTGGCTCGGGCGACGTTCGACATCGGGCACAACCCCGCTTACGCCGCCGGGTACCTTTATGACCAGGTGAAGCCGCGCCTGGCGATGGGCACCCACGTCATGTACGACCCCAGCTCGGCGGCCGAGATCTTCGCCGAGGTGCGTGAGCACTGGAAGGGCCCCTTCCGACTTGGGGCGCCGGACATGGTCGTCGTCAACATGACCCGCGACCGCGTCTGGGTCCGTGACGGCATCCTGCCGAAGTATCCCGGGATCAGCGCGCCTCAATTCGCCATTGCGGACAACGGCGGACTGGTCATCCCCGCCCCTCGGCACACGCGGTCCGAGATCCAGCAGGCCTCCATCCGCGCCGCCGAAATCGACCCTGACAAGTACTATCCGCACGGCTACCGGCCACGCCTGATCGAAGACTGGCCGACCCGCAAAGCCGTCTACCTGCCTGCCAAGATGGTGCCGCCCGCCATGAAGGGCGGCCCCGTGCCGTCCCACTGATCGCCCCCAACCCGCACACGCAATCCAAGGAACCGCTCAAATGATCGTCGAACGTCTGGCGCCCGTCGTCGCCACGCTGGAACCAAGCAACCACCCCTACCTCAACGGCCCCTGGACGCCGCAGCTTGCCGAGTTCACCGCCACCGATCTGGAGGTCATCGAAGGCGCCATCCCGACGGACCTTGATGGCGTCTACCTTCGCAACACCCAGAACCCGGTGCACCAGCCCCTGGGCTTCTATCACCCCTTCGACGGCGACAGCATGATCCACCAGATCGAGTTCGCCGGCGGAAAGGCCAACTACCGCAACCGCTTCGTGCGCACACGCGGCTTCCAGGCCGAACAGGAAGCCCAGGGTTCGCTCTGGGGCGGGTTCGCCGACTCTCCCTTCATTTCCAAGCGACCAGGCGTGGGCTTCGCCAACGCCCTCAAGGACTCCTCCAGCACCGACATCGTGGTCCACGCCGGCAAGGCGCTGTCGATGTTCTACATGTGCGGCGAGGGCTATCGGCTCGACCCGCTCACTCTGGAGACGCTCGGTGTCGAGGGGTGGGTTCCGATCGATGGCATTTCGGCCCACGCCAGGGTCAACGAGGCGACCGGCGAACTCTATTTCTTCAACTACTCGGCGCGCCCGCCGTACCTGCACTACGGCGTGGTCGACAAGAACAACCGGCTTGTCGCCTACATGCCCGTGCCTCTGCCGGGGCCGCGCGTCGTGCACGACATGGCGTTCAGCGAGCACTGGTCGATCTTCAACGATTTTCCGGTGATGTTCGGCCCCACGGGACAGCTGGAACTGCGGCGCGACCTGCCCTCCCGCTTCGCCCTCGTGCCGCGCGATGGACAAGGCGGCGAGGTCCGCTGGTTCGAGGCGGCGCCCACCTTCGTGGAGCACTGGGTCAACGCCTACGAGGAGGGCGACGAAGTCATCCTCGACGGCTATTTCCAGATCGAGCCGGTGCCCGAGGCGCCCGCATACTATCCGCCCGAAGTCGCATCGAAGTTCGCGATCATCGACTGCGTGGCGATCGGGACCAGGCTGCATCGCTGGCGCTTCAACCTTGTCGACGGCACGACGCGCGAAGAGGACCTCGACGCCAGCCGCGGCAATCTCGAGTTCGGCATGTTCAATCAGCGCTTTGCCGGGCGGAAGTATCGGTACGCCTACTCCGCGACCATGTTCCCGGGGATGTTCCAGATGGATGGGTGGGTGAAGCATGACCTCCAGACCGGCGAGAGCCGGGAGCTGAAGCTGGGCGCCGGCCGCTTCTGCAGCGAAACGCCGTTCGCGCCGCGCGCAGGCGGGGTCGATGAGGATGACGGGTACCTGGTGAGCTTCATCATCGACGAGAACACCAACGCCTCGGAGTGCTGGGTGATCGACGCCAAGAAGGTCGAGGCCGGTCCCGTGGCGCGGATCAGGCTGCCGCAGAAGATCTCCAGCGGCACGCATTCCTGTTGGGCCGGCCGTGACCAGCTGAGCGTGGCGTAGACCGATGAAGACTGCAGAACTCGCGCAAGTGCGCGCCATGCTTTCGGGCCTGGCGTCGGGCCTGTCGCTGAACGACCTTCGCAGTGTCTACGACGGCGTCGGGGCTCAGTTCCCGACGCCGCCGGACGTCACTTTGCGCCCGGAGCAGGTCGGTGACGTCCAGGCAGAATGGACATCCACGCCTGGAGCAAACACGGACCGCGCGATCCTCTACCTGCACGGAGGCGGCTTCGCCGTCGGCTCGATTCAGAGCCATCGCCACGTCGCGGCGGAACTAGGCCGCCAGGCCCAGGCGCAAACCCTCTCCATCGACTACCGACGCGCGCCTGAGCGCCCCTTTCCGGCGGCCGCCGACGATTGCCTGGCCGGCTACCGGTTCCTACTCGGCGCTGGGTTCGACCCTTCCCGCATCGCGATCGCCGGAGACAGCGCCGGCGGCGGCCTCGTCGTGACCACTCTGGTCGCCGCGCGCGAGGCAGGCATGCCGCAACCGGCTTGCGGGCTTTGCATGTCAGCCTGGGTCGATCTCGAGGCCGCCGGATCCTCGATGACCACGAAAGCAGCCGAGGATCCGCTGGTGCAGCGGGAGTCGCTGCTGCAGATGGCGGCGGGCTATCTCGCGGGCGCCGACCCGCGCAGCCCGCTCGCATCCCCGCTTCACGCCGATCTGCGGGGGCTGGCGCCGCTGCTGATCCAGGTGGGCTCCGCCGAAACCCTCCTCGACGATTCCGTGCGCCTGGCCGCCTTGGCGGGCGCGCAGGGCGTCGACGTGCGCCTCGAGATCTGGCCCGACATGGTCCACACCTGGCACTTCTTCCACCCCATCCTTGGCGAGGGCCGCAGAGCCCTCGGCGTCGCCGGTGACTACCTGCGCGATCGAATGAGTCGCCTCTCGCAGGCCGCGGCGGCGGCCTGAGGCCCAGCCGCGCCGATCCATCCCTATCGAATGAGGACCCACCCATGCAGATCCTGAACCCAGCAGCGGTCGCCAAGCCCGGCGCCGGCTACGCCCAGGGCGTCGCCGCCGGCGGAGCGATCTATGTCGCCGGCCAGGTGGCCATCGACGCCGCGGGCGCGATCGTCGGCCGCGGCGACCTGGTCGCCCAAACCCGCCAGACCCTGGCCAACGTCGCCAACGTGCTGGCGGCCGGGGGCATGAGCCTGGGCGACGTGGTCTCCACCACCGTCTACCTTTCGGATCTGACGCGCTACAGGGCGTTCTGCGAGACCTGGTGCGAGGTCTTCGGCGAGCACACGCCGGCGCGGGCGACCGTGAAGGCCGACCTCGTGCATCCCGACCTGCTGGTGGAAATCCAGGCGATCGCGGTCAGGAATGCGGCTGCCAGCGCATGATTGAGACACGCGACGAACTGGATCACGCGGTCTTCGATCCTTCGGCCATCGAAGAAGACACCCGGGCGTTCCTCGAGCTGTTCGCCAAGGCCACGGCCGGCGCGCCTTCCGCCATCAACACGCCGATCCCGGCGCTGCGAGAGGCCCGCGCCAAGGGGACGGCGGTGCTGCCGGCGCCAGTCCGGCTCGACTCGGGCGAGTCCGTCGACATTCCCGGACCGGCCGGCGCCATCGCGCTCAGAATCTTTCGGCCGGAGGTTTCCCACGGCGGCTATCTGCATTTCCACGGCGGCGGTTTCGTCATGGGCGGACCCGACCAGCAGGACGTCATGCTCGAGCGGATCGCGCGTGAGACCGGGCTGACGGTGGTCAGCGCCGGCTATCGGCTGGCCCCGGAGCACCGGTTTCCCGCGGCGCCCGACGATTGCGTGGCCGCAGCGCGCTGGTTCCTGGGCCAGGCGGACGCAGGTGCGTTTGGCGGGCCATGCCAGATGATCGGCGGTGAATCGGCGGGCGCCTATCTGGCCGTAACCACGCTGCTGCGGCTGAGGGACGAAGGCCGTTCCGGCGCGTTCCGCGCGGCGGTCCTGACCTTCGGCGCCTTCGACCTGTCGATGACGCCCAGCGCCCGAAACTGGGGCGAGCGCTATGCGATCATCTCGACGCCGATCCTCAGGAAATACCTGGAGGTCTTCTTGCCCGACGACGTCGATCCTACCGCGCCCGAGGTCTCCCCGCTCTATGCGGACCTTGCGGGTCTTCCCAGGGCCCTGTTCACGGTGGGCACGCAGGACCCGCTGCTGGACGACAGCCTCTTCATGGCCCAGCGCTGGCGCGCCGCCGGCAATGCGGCGGAGCTCGCCGTGTACGCGGGCGGAATCCATGCTTTCAGCGCCTTCCCGATCTCGATTGGCCGACGCGCCACGCAAAGGCAGCTCGACTTCATGCGGGCGGCGCGGGAGCAGCGAAGCTGATGCCAAGCCGAGTCAACCGGGGCCCCGAAGCGCGGCCGCGACGATACCGGAATTTGCGCGGCGTCGACTCGCCCGCAGACGGCGAAGCTCCGAACCCTCAGCCGGCGCGCGACCCGGCGGCGGCGCGGACAACCAGGCGCGCACCTAGGCGCAGTGCGCTGGAGGCCCGCCAGGAAATCCTGGATGCGGCTGCCTACTTCCTCAACCGCCATCGGTTTCGCGAACTCACTATTCCGACCTTGATGGGCTACACGAGCGTCGGGCGATCGGCCTTCTACATCCACTTCAAGGACATCTACGGCGTCGTCGAGGCGCTGCTGGCTCGCCTCCGCGATCAGGTTCTCCGGTATGCGGAAATCTGGAGCGCCGCCGAAGTTTCTCCGGCCGAAGGTCTGAAGACGTTCGTCAGCGACATCGTGAACATCTGGGTCGTGGACGGTCCAATGCTCAGCGCCATGATCGACGCCGCCGCGGAGGACTCGAGACTCGAGCAGATCGCGGCCGAGATCACCGGAATCTACCAACGCGCGGTCTCGGAGATCCTGGCTCGCGAACACCAGGCCGGCCGCATCGACGCCATGGACTTCGACGAGATGGCCGCAGCCCTGGTGCTGGCCTCTCAGGGCTATCTGAAGTCTAGGCTCGGGCATCCCGGACGCCGCGATCCATTGAAGGTCGTCGAAACGCTGCAGGCGCTGTGGATCCGGTCGATCTACGGCCGAGCGCCGAGCTAGCCGTCGCCCCCGCCCAAAGGAACAAGAAGATGAAGCCCAAGCTTTACTACGCGCCCGGCGTCTGTTCGCTCGCCTCGCACATCGCTTTCGAGGAAGCCGGCGTCGAGGTCGACTATGTGCGCCTGGACCTTGCCAAGGGCGATGTCCGCCGGCCCGAATACCTGAAACTGAATCCCAAAGGCCGCGTGCCGCTGGTCGTCACCGACCAAGGGACGCTGACGGAATCGCCAGCCATCCTGGCCTGGATCGCGCAGACTTGGCCGGAGGCGAAGCTCGCGCCTCTGGACGATCCCTGGGCTCTGGCTCAGGTGAATTCATTCAACGCCTATCTTTCCGGCACTTTGCACGGCTTGGCCTTCGCCGGCGTCTTCCAGCCTGGACGCTTTGCGGACGGCGAAGCCGCTCAGTCCGCTGTCAAGAGCAAGGCGCTGCAGTCGCTGAAAGACGCCTTCGATCTGATCGAGAACAAGCTCGGCGACGACAGGTGGGTGCACGGCGCTTACACGACCTCGGATCCCTATCTCGCGGTGCTGGCAAGCTGGCTCTCCCACCTCGGTCAGAGCCTCGAGCAGTTTCCCAAACTCGCCGCCCACTCCAAGCGCGTCCGCGCCCGACCTGCCGCGCAACGCGCCTTTGCCGCGGAAGGGTTACGCAGCTGACTGGGCGCTCCCTTGGCGAAGACGACGTCGGCCCATCCGCGATGAGGCGCAAGACCATACTCGTGGCCGGCGCCCAGGGCGTGCTCGGACGCTTTACCGCCCGCGCGTTGGCAGCCGCCGGCCACAATGTCCTGCGAGGCGGCCGACGCGCGGAGGAGGCCGCCGACTTCCGGCTGGTGGATCTCGAGCGCCCGCAAACGCTGGCGGCGGCGCTGGACGGGGTCGATCTGGTGGTGACCAGCATTCCCGATCCGCTGGCGCGCCTCGAGCGGGAGGTTCTGCGTCGGGGCGGCCTGCTGCTATCCCAGGCCAGCGTTCCGGCGCCGGCCCTGAGGCTGCTGCAAGCGGACGCCGCGGAGGGCGCGAAGGGAACGGTGGTGGTCAACTCCGGGCTGACCGGCGTGATCGGGCTGGTCGCCAGGGACCTGCTTCGGCAGTTTCCCCAAGCAGACGGGGTCGAGATCGGCTTCATCATCTCGCTGAACGGCTCGGCCGGTCTGGCGGGGGTGGCGACAGCGCACAGTTGGCTGACGTCGGCGCCCAGGCTGGCGACAGTCCGGCGTCAGTTCACGCCGCCGCGGGGGTTGTGGTCGTGTTTCGACCTCAGCCTCAACGACATCGTGTGGATGTCGCCGGCCCTGACCGGTGCGCGCAAGGTTCGCGCCTACATGGGCATGGCGGAAAAGGGGCTGGCGGCGTTTCTAAGGGCGCTCAATAAATTGGGGCTTCTGAAGCGGCTCCCTGTGGGCCTGCTCGCGGCCCCAGTCAGGTCACGGCCGCCGCCCAAGGAACTCACGCACGAACCGATCCGGATGCGGACGGCGGTCTACGAGCGGGGCCAGCTGCTGGCCGCCCGCGGCGTCGATGCGGAAGGCGACTACAACTCGACGGTCCTGTCGACGGCGATCTTCGCCGGCGCTTTGCTGAACCGTCTTGGTCCAGGCGATCTTCCGGCGGGTTTGTTCTTCGTTGAAGACCTGTTCCAACTCGGCGACATGAAAGCTTGTCTCGACAAGGAACAGATCGTGGTCCAACCGCTGTTGGACTGAAGAAGAGGCTCTATCTCAGCTGCGCCGACGACCGGAGAGGTCGACCGCTCGGCGGTTGACCGCCCCGCAGCGGACAACGCCAATGCCTGCTTTGGGCGGACGTTCCGGCGGAGCGCCGATCAGGCCTTGGCCATTCGCTCCTCGCGCAGCGCCGAACGGCGAACCTTGCCGGCGTCGTCGCGCAGCGGCGTGGGGCTGAACTCGATACTGCGGGGAACCTTGTAGCGCACCAGGCGCGTCTCCAGGTGGGTGAGCAGGTCAGCGGCGGTGACGTCGCTGTCTTCCCGCCGCTGCACGACGGCGTGCACGCGCTGGCCCAGATCATCGTCGGGCAGGCCGATGACCGCCGAGGTCAACACATCGGGGTGGGCGTCCAGCGCCGCCTCGACCTCGGCCGGATAGATGTTCGCGCCGCCGCTGAGGATCAGGTCCGTGCGCCGGTCGGCCAGGTAGAGATAGCCGTCCGCGTCCATGTGCCCGAGGTCGCCGAGGCTCTCCCACTCGCCGGCGACCTTCGCGGCGGCCCCGATGTAGTGATAGGTCGTGTTTCGCCCGGCGTCGGGTCGGAAATAGATCTCGCCGATCTCGCCCGGCGCGCAATCGGCGCCGTCGGCGTCGAGCACCCGCATCGCGGCGCCGGGCTGCACCTTGCCCACCGAGCCCTTGCGCTCCAGCCATTCGCGTCCGGTGATGATGGTCATGCCCTGGCGTTCGGTGCCGCCGTAGAGTTCGAACACCGGCTCGGGGCCGATCCAGTCGATCCAGGCCTCCTTCAGCCAGATCGGGCAGGCCGAGGCCATGTGGAAGACGACCCGCAGGCTCGACATGTCGGCGGCCAACCGCTGCTCGGTCGGAAGCTTCCAGATGCGCGCCATCATCGTCGGCACGAAGTTCACCCACTGGACCTGGTGACGGCCGATCAGTCGCAGCGCCTCGGCCGCGTCGAAGCGACCCATTTCGACCACATGGGCGCCGGTGAAGAGCCCGGCGTGCATCGCCGAGAACGGCGCGTTGTGATAGAGCGGGCCCGGATTGAGCAGCACATCGTCGACCTGCTGCAGCAGCGCCGGCGTCTCGGGATCGTAGACGCCTGGCATGTGGTCGATGATGATCTTCGGCCTTCCCGTCGAGCCGCCGCTGGTCATCGCCTTCCAGTGCGACGAGACAACTTCCTCCAGGGGATCGGCGGAGAGGGTCTGGTCCACCGCCAGCTCCGCCGCCAGCACCTTGCGCCCTGGCAGGCGCGCCGGCGCGACGCCCACCACCAGCTTGGGGTCCGCCAGCTGCACGATGGCGCCCAGCTCGATGTCCGGCAGCCGCGCCGACACCATGCCCGGCACGGCGCCCAGCTTCCACAGGGCGAAGGTGGTCTCGTAGAGTTCGAGGCTGTTGGGCAGGACGACGGTGACCATGTCGCCTGGCCCGACGCCCTGGCCGCGCAGCACCCGGGCGCGGCGGTTGGCGCGCGCCTCGAACGCCTCGCGCGTCACCACCTCCTCGCCGTGGGTGATCGCCGGACGGCGAGGATCGCGCGCGGCGTGGTGGGCCGGCAGTCGGCCAAGCGGGACGAACGTCATGGGCCTATTCGGCGGCCGTCTTGGGCGCCGCGCGAGCGCCCTCGCGGATGACCCGCGCGCCGGTGGGCTCGACGCGAATGCCGTGCACCGCCAGGGCGTGGGTGTGGCCCAGGTGGTGCAGGCCGAAGGCGGATTGCACGGCCGTCCACATGCCTTGCGCGTCCAGCGACTGGTTCACCGACATCTTGGCCAGCTTCAGACCGATGCTCGGCCGCTTGCCGATCTTCTCGGCCAGCTCGAGCGTGAACGCATCCAGCTCGGCCAGCGGCACGACGTGGTTGACCATGCCCAGCGTCTTGGCTTCCTCCGCGCCGATGGCGTCGCCGGTGAACAGCATTTCCTTGGCCTTGCGGTGGCCCACCTCATAGGCGTGGACGAAGAACTCGTGGCCGTTCACGCCGAAGGCCACGACGGGGTCGGAGAACTGGGCGTCGTCGCTGGCGACGATCAGATCGCAGGGCCACACCAGCATCAGGCCGCCGGCGATCACCTTGCCCTGCACCTGCGCGATCGTCGGCTTGGGCAGGTTGCGCCAGCGCCAGCAGAAGCCGAGGTAGATCTCCTGCTCCTGCGCCATGTAGCCCTCGGCGCCCGGCAGCTCATAGCCGCCGACGCCCATCACCGGCGCGCCGTGCTCGCCGATCTTCGATACGTCGGTCAGGTGGTGTCCGGACGAGAAATGCGGCCCGTCGGCGGCCAGGATCACGACCCGCACGTCGTCATCGTGCATGGCCATGTCGAGGGCGGTGTTGATCTCGTAGAGCATCGCCCGATCCTGGGCGTTGCGGATGTCGGCCCGCGCCAGGACGATCCGGGCCACGCGCTCGGCCGGTCGCTCGTAGCGGATCTGTTTGAAGGCGTGCGTTTCCATGCGGCGTTTCCTTGGCTGCAGCCGGGACTCAGCGCTTGGCGGCCGGAGGCGTCAAATGCCTTGTTTTCCGCAGCGATGACTCGGGGGAATGGCGCGCTACGACAGGCTCACGCGGCAGGCGCTGATGAAGGCGCGCACCGGGGGCTTCGGCTCCCAGCGGCCGCGCACCGCGACGCAGAGGCGCGCCACCGGCGGGTGCTCCACCGTCTCCAGCACGGCGAAGGAGCGCTTGAAGGACGCCCTCTCGGCGTAGGCGGTGGCGACGACGCTGATGGCGTCGGAGGTGGCGACGATGCGCTTGACCAGCGGAAAGAAGTCGACGGTGTGGATGCGGCTTTGCGCATCGACGCCCTGGCTCTCGTAGATGTCGCGGATGCGCGCGCCGTACGGCCGCGAGTCGGTCGGCGCGACGAAGGGGTACTTGGCGACATCGGCGGCGCCGACGGGCCCGGCGCTCAGGATCGGATGGTCCTTGCGCGCGAACAGCGTCGTCGGCGCCGGGGTCAGCGGTTCGCGCCGGAAGTCAGGGCGCTCGGCGAAGGCGTCCTCGAAGCCCACGGCCACGTCGACGTCGCCGTTGCGCAGCTGCTGGGCGACGCGCTCGAAGCTGGCGCCGCTGACGTCGAAGCGCAGCCGCGGATAGCGCGCCAGCAGCGATGTCAGCGGCGCCACCACCTGCCACTCCAGCGAGGCCGGGCAGACGCCGACCCGCAGGATGCCGGCGAAGGCGTCCTCGTAGACGGCGTGCTCGCGCAGCAGCTCCTTGGCGTCCTCCAGCAGGCGCGTGGCGCGGTCGACGAAGGCGCGACCCTCGTCGGTGAGCAGCGCCCCCCGCGACGTGCGGTGGAAGATCTGATAGCCGAGCTGGCGTTCCAGTTCGGCGATGCTCTTGGTGACGGCCGACTGCGTCACCCCCACGACCCGGGCCGCGGCGGTGAACGACCCTTGCTGGGCAGCGGCCACCACGTGGTTGAGGCGCTGATCGAGCATCGCCCCATGCCTAGCGGTAATGGCCCGCGCCAACAATGAATTTGACCAGGCGGCGTCGGGACTGCGCACGGTTGCCGGCGCGAAACGACAGGGAGGCGCGGCATGACCGAAGTGGCCGGCAAAACGGCGTTCATCACCGGCGGCGCCAACGGCATCGGCCTTGGCATCGCCCGGGCGTTCGCCGGCGCCGGCGCCAGGCTCGTGCTGGTTGATATCGACGCGCTCGCCCTGGAAAGGGCCAAGGCCGAGCTCGCGGGGCGCACGCCCACCGAAACCTTCGAGCTCGATGTGCGCGACCGCGACGCTTACGCGCGGGTGGCCGACGCAGCCGAGGCCGCGTTGGGGCCGGTGTCGCTGCTGGTCAACAACGCCGGCGTCGCCGGCGCCGCGCCGGCGGTGAAGATGACCTACGAACTCTGGGACTGGGGGATGGGGATCAACCTGGGCGGGGTGATCAACGGCGTGCAGACTTTCCTGCCGCGGATGGCCGAGCGCGGCGGCGGCGGGCACATCGTCAACACCGCCTCGGGCGCGGGCCTGGTCGCGGCCGGCAGCGGGGTGCTCTACCACACGGCCAAGTTCGGGGTGGTCGGCCTGACCGAAGCCCTGCGCACCGAGCTGGCGCCGCTTGGCGTCGGCTGCACGGTGCTCTGCCCTGGCCCGGTGGCGACCGACATCATCGAACGCACTCGGCGCCTGCAGCCGCGACGCGACGAACCCCTGGCCCCAGGACCCGAGCGCGACTCCGGCGAGGACCGCATGCGGCGCATGACCGACTGGCTCGCCCGTGGCGTCCCGCCGGACGCCGTCGGCCAGATGGTGCTTCAGGCGGTCGAACAGAACCGCCTCTACATCCACACCGACCGCATCATGTACGCCGGCATCGAAGCACGCACGCGCGCGCTGCTGGAAGCCATGCCGGCGGACACGGCGACCCAAGCCGGCAGGCCCTAGCCGCGCGGGAGGCCCGCGACGCGTGGCTCGATCAAGGTCCGCTCAGGGTCGAAAGCGGACCTTGGCGACATACCCTGAAAGCGGACGTCGGAAACGGCGCGCCGACCGCGTCAGGTCACTTCGTCCGGCCGGCGCGGTCGCGCTGGCCGTGACTCCCACCGCCTCGGCCTGATAGGTCGATCGCTCACGCGGGAGGTCCGGCATGAACGGGGCGGAGAGTCTGGTGCATTCGCTGCTGGCCAGCGGCGTCGACACGTGCTTCTCGAACCCGGGCACCTCGGAGATGCACTTCGTCGCCGCGCTCGATCGGATACCGGGCATGCGCTGCGTGCTGGGCCTCTTCGAGGGCGTCGTCACCGGCGCCGCCGACGGCTATGCGCGGACCAGCGGCAAGCCGGCGGCCACGCTCCTGCACTGCGGGCCGGGCCTGGCGAACGGGCTGGCGAACCTGCACAACGCCCGCCGCGCCGGAACCCCGGTGGTCAACATCGTCGGCGACCAGGCGACCTATCACCGCCCGCTCGACCCGCCGCTCACCGCCGACACCGAAGGCTGGGCGCGGGGCGTCTCGGGCTGGGTGCGCACGGCGATGGACGTGGCGACGGTGGGCGCCGACGCGGCGGCGGCGGTGCAGGCCGCCCAGATCGCGCCTGGCCAGATCGCCACGCTGATCCTGCCCTCCGACACCTCCTGGAACGAGGGCGGCGTCGTCGCTCCGGCCCTGCCGCGCCTGCCGACGCCGCACGCGGCGCCCAGCCAGGTCGACGAAGCGGCGAAGGTCCTGCGGGATGGCGGCCGGGGCGTGGTGCTGCTGATCGGCCACGCGGGCCTCTCCGAGCGCGGCCTGGCGCTGGCCCACCGCATCGCCGCGGCCACCGGTTGCCGGGTGATGGCCGACACCGCCGGCAAGGTCGCCCGCGGCCAGGGGCGGCTGGCGCCCGAGCGCGTGCCCTACGTCGTCGACCTGGCGGTGCAGACGATGGCCGGCACACGGCATCTGATCCTCTGCGCCGCCAAAAAGCCGGTGACCTTCTTCGCCTATCCGGGAAAGCCGCAGACCTCGCTGCCTGAGGACGCCCAGATCCACGTCCTGGCGCGCAAGGAGCAGGATCCGGTCGAGGCATTGGAGCGGCTTGCCGAGGCGCTGAGCGCGCCCAAGGTCGCCCCGCCGGACAATGGCCAGCGCCCGGAAATCGGCCGCGGACCGCTGACCCCGGAGTCGTTCGCTTCCACGGTCGGCGCGCTGCTGCCGGAGGGGGCCATCGTCGCCGACGAGTCGATCACCTACGGCCGCGGCCTTGGCCGCTTCACCAAGGCCTCGCCGCCGCATGACTGGATGAACGTCGCCGGCGGCGCCATCGGCGGCGGCATCCCCATGGCCACCGGCGCGGCGATCGGAGCGCCGGGGCGCCGCGTGATCAACCTGCAGGCCGACGGCTCGGCGATGTACACGGTGCAGGCCCTGTGGACCCAGGCGCGCGAGAACCTCGACGTCACCACCGTCATCCTGTCGAACCGCAAGTACCAGATCCTGCTGGGCGAACTGGCCAACGTCGGGGCCAATCCCGGCCGCACGGCGCTGGAGATGATGGACCTGGGCCATCCGGATCTGAACTGGCCGAAGCTGGCTGAGGGGATGGGCGTGGAGGCCGCGCGCACCGACACCGCCGACGGCTTCGCCGATCTCCTCGCCGCCGCCCTGAACCGGCGCGGGCCGTTCCTGATCGAGCTGCTGATCTGACGGCCTCGCCGGGCGCCGTCGCGAATGGGTGCGCCAGGTCGCAGCCCCGACGGGGCGAAGTGATCGACTAGGCCGGGTACTCCAGCGAGGGATACCAGTCCGCGCCGCGACCCTCGGGCGTCATGTCGAGCACGGCCCAGAGCGGGGCCGGGTCGGGCGCGCCGCGCGGGTCCTGGCCCGGGTCGGCCGCGATCATCTCCTGCGACCAGAAGTGGCGGATCACGCCGTCCCTGCGGGTGAAGACGGCGGGTCCTCCGCTATCCAGTCCGCCGTCTGGGCTGGCGGCGTAGTCCCGGGTGAAGGCGTCGGTGAGCGCGCTCGCCAGCCGGAGGTTCTTCCAGCCCCGCTCGCGCTTCACCGCCGCGAGCCGCTCCAGCGGCGATCGCGCGATCACCACCAGCGAAACCCTCTGGGCGAGGTCGTCGGCGTTGCCGTCCCAGGCGTCCAGCAGGTTCGTGCACATCGGGCACGGCCGCTTCCGCTCGGGACCGAACATGTAGTTGTAGACCACCAGCGTCTCTTTATCGCCGAACAGGCCGGCGAGGTCGCTTGGGCCCTCTTCGGTGTCGAAACGATAGTCACCGGTCACCGGACCTCCAGGCGGCAGCGCCCGGCGCATCGCCGCCACCTTCTCGATCTGGCGGCGCAGCACGAACTCCTCGGCGAGCAGCGCTTGCCTGGCCGCCCGGTAGTCGGCGCTCTCGCCCGGCATACGGATGGGATTGTCGCGGGCGAGCTGATCGGCGGGGACCAGGGTCTCGGTTTCGGCGTCCATGGGGGGTCTCCGGAAGGGTTGATACCGAAGGACGATTCAAGCGCGGCCGAACCGACACGGCCCCGGCCTATTGCTTTGCCCGTTGTCTGACGAGCGTTTTTGACCAGGATCAATGCCAGGTCGCCGGCCAGGCGCGATAGTGACCAACTCCATCAGCCCGACTCCGAGCGGGCGAAACAGTTCGGAACTTCGCATGACGGGATTGCTGACGACGCTGGGCGAGATCGAAACGGCCGAGCGGCGCGCTCGCGCGCTTCGAGCCAGATACGGTGTCCGCGCCGAGGATCGGTTGCGGGCGAGGCTATCCACGGTGAGGGGCGACGATCCTCGGCGGTCCCGCCTGCGGGATGCGCTCCGCGCGCTGCGCTGGGTGACTGGCGAGCGGCCGACCTTGTCCGCCTAGCGGGTCGTTCGAAATCCGCTTTGGGTCGATCCAGCGGACTGACGACCGCACAAAGCCGGGCGCGGGGATCGGGCTCGCTTTTTGATCGAGATCATGGCCAAGCGCCGGCATGCGTGTCCCTATGGGCCATGGCCTCATTTCCAAACGAAGACGCTTTTCCACCCGCCGAGGACGGACCGGAGTACGAACTCCAGTCGATCCGCCGCTCACTCGACGACCTCACGCCGGCCGAGAAGGTTGCGCCAAGGCCGGGCGGGATCGTTCGCCCGATCGTCTGGGCGCTGGTCGGGCTGGTGGCCCTGATGGCGTTCGTCGGCTGGCTGCTGGTCGGCCTGCAGACGCCTCGCTAGCCCTAGGGGGATGGACACACTTTCAGCGCGGTGAACAACCGTCGTTCGTCCACGCAGAACCCCGCGGCCCGAGGCGGCATGTCCGCCACGGGCCGAAAGCGCATTCATCGAAGGGCGACTGAGAGGCGAATGCCGGAGACGCTGGCGGCTCGCTGAGCCGTGGCCGCGCCCGAACAGGCGCGGTCGGCGTTCACCCTGTCGGTCTGCTAGGCGTGAATTTCCCCGATGTCGGTCTCGCGACCGCTGAACACCAGCGGCGCCGGCCTTTTCTTCGGGTGATGGTGCAACAATCTCGCCAAGGCTTTTAAGAATCCCCGAAACATAGCTCACTGCCTTTCGTGTCTGGCGGCGGCCCAGAATTGACCGCCGCTGGTGCGAATGGCGCCCGGTTCGCCAAGCCCGCGTTGATCCGGATCAACTTCCGTTAACTAAACGTCGCGGCGCCATCGAGGTGACGCCGGCGCAAGCTGGGGTAAGCTGGCGGCCGCCGCCAGGGTCGACCCCCAGCGTGGCGCGGAGAAGAGCGCATGCAATTTGGCTTCACCAGCGAGCAGCAGGAGTTCCGCTCGGTGCTCCGGCGGTTCTTCGAGGAAACCTCCCCGCCCAGCGTCGTGCGCCGGCTGATGGAGACGCAGACGGGCTGGGACCGTGCCGACTGGCGCGCGCTCAACCAGCAGCTCGGCCTCTGCGGCGTCCATGTTCCCGAGACCTACGGCGGCCAGGGCTTCGGCTTCGTCGAGCTGGGCGTCGTGCTGGAGGAGATGGGCCGCGCGCTCCTCTGCGCGCCCTATTTCGCTTCCGCCGTTCTGGCGACGACGGCGATCCTGAACGCCGCCAGCGAGGTGCAGAAGGCTGCGCTGCTGCCGCCGATCGTCGCCGGCGATGTGATCGCCACCCTGGCGTTCGCCGAGCCGAACGGGCGCTGGGACGCCGCGGGGATCGAGACGACGGCGACGCCGGCCGGCGGCGCCTTCCGCCTGGAGGGCGTCAAGAGCTTCGTGCTCGACGGCGCGGGCGCCGACCTGATCGTCGTGGCGGCCCGCCGTCCGGGCTCGGCGGGCGAGGAGGGCCTTTCGCTCTTCACCGTGCCGGGCGACGCGGCAGGCCTGGAGCGGACGCCGCTGAAGGCGCTGGACCCGACGCGCAAGCTGGCGCGGCTGGCGTTTCGCCAGGCGGAGGCCAAACTTCTCGGGCAAGAGGGCGCGGGCGCAGGCCCGCTCGCCAAGACCCTGGCGCAGGCCGCCGCGTGCCTGGCCAGCGAAATGGTCGGCGGCGCCGAGAAGCTGCGCGAGACGGCCCTCGACTACGCCAACCTGCGTGTGCAGTTCGGCCGCCCGATCGCCTCGTTCCAGTCGATGAAGCACAAGCAGGCCGACATGCTGCTGGACGTCGAGCTGGCCAAGTCCGCCGCCTACGCCGCGACCCAGGCGGCAGACGAAGACGCCGACATGCCGGCGCTGGCCTCGCTCGCCAAGGCCTGCGCGTCGGAGGCCTATCTGCAGACGGCGATCCATACGATCCAGATCCACGGCGGCATCGGCTTCACCTGGGACAACGACACGCACCTCTGGTTCAAGCGCGCCAAGAGCTCCGAGGTCTTCCTCGGCGATCCGACCTGGCATCGCGAGCAGATGCTGCGCGCGTGGGGCCACTAGCGGGAGGGGATGACCATGAGCGAAACCACGCAAGCCACCGAATCCGCCGTCCGCGCTGAAGCGCGCGCGTGGCTCCAAGCCAACTGGAGTCCCGACCAGGGCCTGGTGGAATGGCGCGGCAAGCTGATCGACGCCGGCTGGGGCGCCCCCAGCTGGCCCAAGGCATGGCACGGACGGGGCCTGCCGCCCGCGTTCGACCGCATCGTCGACGAGGAGATCCGCAAGATCGGCGCGGTCGGCGTCGCGCGCACCGGCATCCGCACCCTCGCCGCCGCGACGCTGCTGGCCCACGGCAGCGACTGGCAGAAGGCTAGGTTCCTGCGCCCCAGCCTCACCGGCGAGGACGCCTGGTGCCAGCTCTTCAGCGAGCCCGGCAGCGGCTCCGATCTCGCCGGCGCCATGACCCGGGCCGAGTTCAAGGGCAACCGCTGGGTCATCAACGGCCAGAAGGTCTGGACCACCAGCGCCCACCACGCCGACTGGGGGCTGCTGCTCGCACGCACCGACTCCAACGTCCCCAAGCACCAGGGCCTGACGTTCTTCGTGCTCGACATGCATCAACCCAGCGTCGAGGTGCGGCCGCTGCGCCAGATGAACGGCCACGCCTCGTTCAACCAGGTGTTCTTCACCGACGCAGAGGTCCCGGCCGAGCACCTGGTGGGCGAGATCGGCGGCGGCTGGGCGGTGGCGACGACGACGCTGATGCACGAGCGCCGGGGCGCCGATGGCCTGGCCGGCGCCCGTGGGGCGGCCGGCGGCGCCGATCGCCAGGGCCGCATCTACGACGAGGAGCGCGCCGAGACCGCCACGGTGATGGAGCCCTACAAGTGGTACCCGCAGCGCGCCGGGCGCGTGGACCTCGTGCTCGAGCGGGCCAAGGCCACGGGCAAGATCGCCGACCCGGTGGTGCGCCAGGAGATCGCCAAGCTGCTGATCCTCGCCAGGTCCGCCGAGTGGACCGCCAGGCGCGCCAGGGCCGCGCAGGCTGAGGGCCGGCCGCAGGGACCGGAAGGCTCGCTCGGCAAGCTGGCGGCCAGCCACGTGGCCCGCGCCGCCGCCCGGGTGCACACGCTGATCAGCGGCGCCGACGCCATGCTATCGGGCGACGACAGCCCGATGGATGGAGTGATCGCGGAGATCCTGATCTCGGTGCCGGCCGGTTCGATCGCCGGCGGCACCGACGAGATCCAGCGCAACATCATCTCCGAACGCGTCCTGCGCATGCCCCGCGAGCCCAGCACCGACAACGACCGCCCCTTCCGAGACGTGCCGAAGAACGTGGTCAGCTGAGTTGCGGGGGAATCCCCCGGAGAGCGCCTAGCGTCCCTGGAATTGGGCCGCGCGTCGTTCGACGAACGAGCGGATGCCTTCGGCGGCGTCTTCGGTGTTCATGACCTGCTCGCGGATCGTTGAGCCGGCGGCGATGGCCGCGCGCTCGCCGGCGGCGATGAACTCGCGGCCCGCCGCCTTGGTGACCTGGATGCCGAGAGGCGCATTGGCGTTGATGATCCGCGCAAGCTCCATCGCCCGCTCCACGTGCTGGCCGGCGGGAACCACTTCCTGCACCAGGCCGATGCGGTAGGCCTCCTGAGCGCCGAACTCGTCGCAGAGCATCAGGTGGTACATCGCGTTTCCCCACCCCGCGCGGGTCAGGAAGCGGAAGTGCGCCCCGCCCAGGGGGGCGATGCCGCGCTTGGCCTCCATCTGGCAGAAGCGGCAGTCGTCGGCCGCCACCACGATGTCGCCGGCCAGCATCATCTCGATCCCCACCGTGAAGCAGATGCCGTTGACGGCGGTGACGATCGGCTTGCGGCAGATGTTTCGGAGGCCAAAGGCGTCGATGCTGTCCTCGGCCTGCGGGACGGTCTTGGCGCCGGGCCCGAAGAACTTCGGCATGTCGAGACCGGCGGTGAAGTTGTCGCCCTCGGCGCAGAGGACGCCGCACCAGAGGTCGTGGTCGCGGTCCAGGAGCGTCAGTGCGTCCGACAGCTGCGCCATCATCTCGGGCAGGAAGGCGTTCTTCTTGGTCGGATTGTCGATGATGATCTTGAGGATGCGGCCGTGGCGCTCGTGGCGCACCCGGCCTTCGGCTTCCGTGGGCGTCTCTGTTTGCGACATTCGTTGGTTCCTCACCAGGTCTCGTGGAAGGGCCGCACCTCGGCCAGGAACGACCAGGCGTCCCGCGGCTGGTGGGCCAGGTGGAAGACTTCGGCGGCGATCGCGGCCGGCTGGATGTAGAAGTCGTCGGAGACGTCCTTCAGCCGCGCCCGCTGCCAGGGCACGTCGATCACCGCGTCGATGACCAGATAGGCGACGTGCACGCCCTTGGGTCCCAGGTCCCGGGCCAGGGACTCCGCCAGGATGCGCTGGGCGGCTTTCGTCGGCGCGAAACCGGCGAAGCCCGCCTTCCCGCGCAGGGCGGAGGTGTTGCCGGTGACGATCAGGGCGCCCTCGCCCGACTCGACCATCGCCGGCGTGGTCAGCCGCGCCAGGTGCAGCAGGGCCATGACGTTGACCTCGAAATTGCGCTGCAGCACCGCCGGGTCGATGTCGCGAAAGCTGCCGAAGGCGCCGCCAACCGCGTTGTGGACCACCACCTTGGGCGCGCCGACCCGGGCGACCGCGCGCTCAAGCGCGGCGGCGTCGGAGACGTCGCAGGCGATCGCAACGGAGTCCGGGATCTCGGCCTCCAGGGCGGCGAGTCTGGCGGCGTCGCGCGCCAGCATGGCGACGCGGTAGCCGCCCTCGGCGAAGCGCCGCGCCACGGCGGCGCCGGTTCCCGGCCCAACGCCGGTGACCAGCGCCAGGGGTTTCACGCTCGCGTCCATCACGCCGCCGCCTTTTGCGCCAGGTGCTCGCGCACGAAATCGCCCGGTCGTTGCCGAAGAACATCTCGCCCTCGACGAAGAGGGTGGGGGCGCCGAAGACGCCGCGCTCGGCCGCCTCCTTGGTGTTGGCCTCCAGCGCCGCGACGACCGCCGGGTCGTCGATGCGCGCGGCGATGGCGCCCGCCTCGACGCCGGCGGCGACGAGCGCGTCCAGCACCTCGGTGCGGTTCGTGAGCGGCCGCCCCTCGCCCCAGTAGGCTCCGAACAGGGCGGCGGTCACCGCCTGCGCTTCACCCGGCGAGCGGGCGGCCAGGACGGCGCGGGCGCAGGCGTCGGCGTCGTTGCCCTCGTGCGAGCCCTTCAGCGGCACGCCGTAGCGCCTGGCCCATCGACCGAGATCGGCGCCGGAGTAGCGCCGCTTCACGGCCGACAGGATGGTGGTCGGCACGTTGCCGACCGCGTCCATCACCTTCAGCACCATCATCGGCCGGACGATCACCTCCACCCCGAGGCCGCCCAGCTGGGTTTGCGCGAGGTAGCTGTAGGGACTGCGGAAATCGAAGAAGAACTCGAGGCGAGGGGTCATGCGGCGGCATCCTTGTTGAGGTTCGCGATGAGGCCGCGCAGAGTTTCATCCGCGCCGGGGCCCGGGCGGTACGCCACGCGGTGGCGGGGAACGGTCTGGCCGGTTGCGACGTCCACCAGCGCCAGCCTCAGTTCGCGGCCGGTCTGGCGATCCACGACCTGCAGGGTTGGCGCGCCATAGCCGGAGGCGTCCCAGCGATCGCCCCACTCGCGCAGCGCCGTCGTCACCTTCCACAGGCCGCGGCCTTTTTCGGTCAGCCGGTACTCGTCCCGGGGTGGCCGCTGGCGGTAGCGCACGCGCTCGACCAGGCCATGCTTCTGCAGGTGTTTCAGGCGGCTCGCCAGCGTCGTGGTCGGGATCCCCGTGCTCGCCTGCAGCTCGTCATAGCGGCTGAGGCCCAGCGCCAGATCGCGCAGCACCAGGATCGCCCATCGGTCGCCGATGGCCTCGAGCGCGCCCGCGACCGAACAGGTCATCCCGGCGAAGGATTTCGGCTTCATCGCGCCTCGCCTCCCGTGACTCTCATAATTAGAGTAACTAGGACGGCGCCCGGGCCAGCGCAAGAGCGCCAGAACGGGAGTCTCGGCGCCGCATCGCTGGCGCCGGTCACGGTGGGGGACTGATGAGAACCATGCGGCGCCGTTGCTGCGTGAACGGTTCCGTCGGTACGATCGGGGATGAAGAGCGAAGACTTGGTGCGGTCGGCCACGCGGGTGCTCCGCCTGCTGGAGGCGTTGAACCGGCGTCAGGTGGCCACGCTCGCTCAGCTTCAGGCGAGCCTTGGCCTCCCCAAGCCGACGATCGTGCGGCTGCTGCACACGCTGATCCGCGACGGCTACGCTCGGCAGATCTCCCGCGCCCAGGGATACGCGGTGACCGAGCGGGTGCTGAACCTGTCGCAAGGGTTCTGGCAGGCGGACCTGGTCGTCGCCGCCGCGCTGGCCGGCATGGACGCCTTCACCGCGCGGCACAAATGGCCGGCCAGCCTGCAGACCTATGATCGCGGCGCCATGCGCGGGCGCTACTCGACCCTGGCGGCGAGCCCGCTGGCCAGCGATCCGCCGCGCCTCAACCAACGCTTCCCGATGCTCACCACCGCGCACGGCCAGGCCTATCTGGCGTTCTGTTCGCCGGCGGAGCGCGAGATGATCCTGGCCATGCTGCGGGCGTCGAAAAAGCCAGCCAACGCCATGGCCAATGACCCCGCGGCGGTCGCGGCCATGCTCGCCCAGGTTCTGGACCAGGGATACGCCGTGCGGCGCGCGACGCCGCGCGACCGGGTGGTCGGCTTCGCCGTGCCGGTGATCAAGGAGGATGGCGTCGCGGCGACGGTAGGCATGCGCTACTTCGCTTCGGCGATGAAGCCCGACGAGGCCGTGCGACGATACCTTGGGCCTTTGCGCGACCTGGCGGCGGCCATCTCGACGAACCTGGCGCGAGCTGGCGCGGGCGTCGCGGCCGGCGTGCTATCCGCGGATCAGGCAGAGCGCGCCGGAGAGGCCCAGCAGCAGCAGGGAGACGCCTGAGAACTGTCGCTCGCTGACCGCGCCGTGCAGGCGGTCGCCCAGGTAGACCGCGATCGCCGCCACCGGCGCCTGGATCAGCGCCTGGCGAATGACCGCGCCGGAGATCAGCCCCTCGGCCGCCATCGCCGCCAGGCCCACCGGATAGATCAGCAGGGCGAAGGTGGTGAGGGTCGCCCGGTAGGCGGTCTTTGGCGCGCGAACGCCCATCAGCAGCATCACCGCCGGCGGTCCAGGCATGCTGAGCGCGCCGGTGAAGGCGCCGGCGAAGAGGCCGGCGGTCACGGTCAGCACCGTGGGCGGTGCGGCGGCCGGGGCGTCCCGGACCTGCCGACGCGCGCCATAGGCCAGCACCGCGACGGTCGCCAGGGTGACCGCGCCGATGGCCCAACGTAGCCAGCGCAGCTCGACGTGCGTCAGGGCCCAGAGGCCGAGAGGCAGTCCCACCAGAGCGGCCAGGAAGAGGGTGCGCACGATCGGCAGGCGCTCGGCGCGGCGCACTCTTGGCCAGAGCAGGGCCACGCTCAGGGTCGAAAGGGCCATGCTGATCGCCACCGCGTCGACCGGCTTCCAGAGCAGCACCAGCAGGGGCGTCGCCAGCACGGCGAAGCCAAAGCCGGTCATGCTCTGAACCACGGCGGAGACGAGGACGATGAGGCCGGTGGCGAGGGTGACGTCGAGGTCGCTCATCCGGAAGCGGCCTGGGCGCCAGTTCCGACTAGTACGGGCGGTCGCCGACGATGGTCACCCGCTGCATGCGGCGCACCGCGGGGAAGTAGTCAGAGGCCGCGTAGTGCTGCGAGCAGCGGTTGTCCCAGAAGGCGAGGGAGTTGGGCCGCCACTTGAAACGGCACTGGTGTTCGGGGATCGACGCCTGGGCGTAGAGGCGCCGCAGCAGGGCCTTCGATTCCGCCGCTTCCATGCCGACGATGTGGGTCGTGAACGCGGTGTTGACGTAGAGCGCCTTGCGGCCGGTCTCTGGGTGGGTGCGCACGATCGGGTGCTCGACCGGCGGAAAGTTGCGCACCGTCTCGGCGACTTTTTCCTCGGTGGCGCCGAGACGCCGCAGCACGCTGGCCATGTGGTTGGAGTAGTGCATGGCCTTGCGGCCCTCGATCAGCTGCTTGGTCTCGTCGTCGAGAGTCTCGTAGGCGGCGTACATGTCGGCGAAGAGGGTGTCGCCGCCGGCGTCCGGCACCACCACCGCGCGCAGGATCGAGCCCATCGACGGCGTCGAGCTCCAGGTGACGTCGCTGTGCCAGGCGTTCTCGGCGCCCTTGCCGTTGGGACCGTGGTTGAGCGGGATGACCTCCGGATGGTCCGGGAGCTGCGGATTGAAGGGGTTGATTTCCAGCACGCCGAACTGGCGTCCGAACGCCAGATGCTGTTCGACGGTGATGTCCTGTTCGCGGAAGAAGATCACCTTCCATTCCAAGAGGGCGGCGCGCAGGGCGGCGATGGTGGCGGTGTCGAGCGGTTGGCCGATGTCGATGCCGCCGATCTCGGCGCCGATCGTGGGCGTCAGCGGCGCGAGGGTGAAGGGGGCCAGTTCCAGCGCCTGGGCGGCGGCTTGCGGCATGGGGTGGAGTCCTCGGTTTTCGGATTCACCCCGCCTGGGGCGACCGGCAGGAGGCGACCTTAGCCTCTCACGACCCAGCGACGAGCCGTGAACATTGGAAGTTTCGCCAGTCGAAACGCCGCCGCGCATGGATCGGAGATGCTTGCGACCCAAAGCGGACTCTGAGCTGCTGCAACTGGTGTCCCTGACCGTAGGGCTACGTTCGGCTGCCAGATGCCGCGCCGGAGCAGCTTTTCTCCGCCCGAGAAGCTCGGCTCGACGAGCCAGAGGCGGAGCAGGCGCCGTTTCGGAGGTGGGGATCGCGGTCGGCGCTTGCTGGGTCTCTTGCATGACCTTCGGCTCAGCTCTTGAGGGCGATGACCGGGGCGAACCCGCCGCCCGGGGTGCGGAAGTTGGTGGTCTGTCCACGATAGAGCCGCGCCGCCGCCAGGATCGTTGCGCCCGCGTAGGTGTAGAGGCGGACATCCATCTTGCGGGCCTGCGCATCGCCTTCCACCCGCACCCAGCGCTCGCTGGGTGGTTCGAAAGCCTGGGCGATGTAGTCGCCGTCCAGAATGCTCGCCCAGACGCCTCGGGTGAGCTTGTCGCCGCGGTAGACGGCCTTGCCGGCGTGGCCGGTCGCGGGCTTGAAGTAGAACGACTTCCTTTCCGCCCAGAGCGCGTCGGCGTTGCTCGCCGTGACGAGGCTGGAGCGCGGAATGCGCGCCAGGCCCTCGCGGAGCGCCGCGTCCACGCCCAGCGCGTCCAGCGCCGCGGGGTCCGACAGGAGGGTCAGGTTGCGCTTGTCGGCAAGGAGCGCGTGGTTGCGAGGGTTGGCCGTGACCACCACGGCGCCCGCAAGATAGGCTTGGCGCAGGCTGGCGGAAGCGGCTCCGTCGAGGGCGAAATCCACCAGGCGGTTGTAGACAAGGTCAATCGGCAGCTCGCCGGCCACCAGGCGGCCCCGCGATAGGCGAAGCTCCCTGGGGTCCACGATCACGGCCTCGACGCCGTGCCGCTCGAAGAACGCCTTCGCCAGCAGGAATTCGGGGTACAGGTATTGCCCCTCGGGCGCGTCATCGACGATGGCGGCCGTGCGCGGCCTCCCCTCGCGAGCCTGCAGCCGCCACTCGGCCAGGAACATCGCCCACACGGCGTCCTCGAACTGGTCGAGCGGATGCGGCTGCGCCGCCGCCTGCACTTCGGCGCAGCACGCGACCTCGGCTTGCGCCAGGAGCGCGTTCAGGAAGGCGCCGCCGGCGTTGGTGTTGACCTCGATCAGCTTCGGCCCGTCTGGCGACAGGTGGAAGTCGTAGCCCATGAAGGCGCCGCGCGGACCGAGGTCGACCCTGGCGATCTTGGGCGCCCACGCCAGCGCGGCCGATTGGAAAGCTTCGAGCTGCGCCACCGCCTCGACCGCCTGCGCCACCTGGCTCATCGCCGCCAGATCGGATTGGGCGACGAAGGCCGGCACGCTGGAGAACATGCCGGCGCGGTCCGTGGCCAGCGCGCCAGAGGGCAGGACCCCCGCTGTGAGCCGCTCCAGCTCGCGCCAGACCGCCTCGCGGTCCACATCGATGCAGAAGCAGTCGCGATTGAGCCGCCGCTCCAGAGGAATGGCCGGGCCCCGATCTTCGGTGAGTGTCACGGAATGTTCCCTTGGATCAATTCGTCATTTCATATAGTCTGGAAATATGGAAATAGAAACCGCCGCCACGGTCCTATCCGCGCTGGCCCACCAGGGTCGCCTGGAGATTTTCCGCCTGCTGGTTCGCGCCGGACGGTTGGGCATGGCGGCAGGTGACATCGCCCGAAGCATCGGGGCGCTGCCCAACACGCTCTCGGCCAACCTCAACGTGCTAAGCCATGCAGGGCTGGTCTCCTCCCGGCGGGAGGGTCGCTCGATCATCTACGCCGCAGCCTATGAGCAGATGAGCGATCTGCTGGCCTTCCTGATGGAGGACTGCTGCTGTGGCGACAGCTCCATCTGCGCCCCGCTCGTGGCCATCACCGAACGGGCCGCGTGCGGCGCGGCCGGCTGCGCCTGAAGGGAAGCAAGACATGGCCGACGCCAGCGAACCTCTGAACGTCCTCTTCCTCTGCACCGGCAACTCGGCGCGCTCGATCATCGCCGAGGCGATCATGAACCGGGAAGGCCGCGGGCGCTTTCGCGCCTACTCCGCGGGCTCCCAGCCCAAGGGCGAAGTGAATCCCCACACGATCAGCCTGCTGCAGGGCCTGCACTACCCGACGCAGGGTTATCGTTCCAAATCCTGGGACGAGTTCGCCCAGCCGGGCGCGCCAAAGCTCGATTTCGTGTTCACCGTCTGCGACGACGCCGCGGCCGAGGTCTGCCCGATCTGGCCAGGCCAGCCGATGACCGCCCACTGGGGCATGCCTGACCCCGCCGCCGCAAACGGCTCCCCGGCGGAGGTCAGCCTCGCCTTCGCCGACACCTATCGGATGATGAACAACCGCATCACCCTCTTCATGAACCTGCCCATGGCGGCTCTCGACAAGCTGTCGCTGCAGCGGCGTCTCGACGAGATCGGCCAGCGCCGCCACACGCCGGAGCGGACATGAGGAACGCCGGCGCGGCGGACGCGAGCCTCGAGCCGCCTCTGGAGGACTACGGCCTCGCCCACCGGTTGGCGGCGGAGGGGCTGGGGACCGCGTTGCTGCTGATGATCGTGATCGGCTCGGGGATCATGGGCCAGCGGCTCGCGGGCGGCAATGACGCCATCGCCCTGCTGGGCAACACGCTCGCCACCGGCGCGGGTCTCGTGGTCCTGATCACCATCTTCGGCCCGATCTCTGGCGCGCACTTCAACCCGGCGGTGACCCTCGCTTTCACGCTCCGCCGTGAGATCGACTGGCGCCTGGCCATCTCCTATGTAGCGGTCCAGGTCATGGCCGGCGTCATTGGCGTCTGGGTCGCCCACGCCATGTTCGCCGAGCCGATCCTGCAGGTCTCGACCAAGTTGCGGGAGGGGCCCGCCCAGGGGCTGGCCGAGTTCATCGCGACCTTCGGGCTGGTGGGCGCGATCCTTGGCGCGCTGCGCTTTCGGCCCGAGGCCACGGCGTGGATCGTCGGCCTCTACATAACCGCCGCCTACTGGTTTACCGCCTCGACGTCGTTCGCCAATCCCGCCGTCACCCTCGCCAGGAGCCTGTCGGACACGTTCGCCGGCATCGCGCCATCCTCGGCGCCGCTCTTCATCACCGCCCAGTTCGCGGGCGCGGCGGCGGCGGTGGTCACCTTCGGCTGGTTGCTTAGGGGACGGCGATAGCGCCAAGCTGCGCCCGCCGCTTTCGACCCATATCGGACATATCACCGACTAAGGTAAGCAACCGCGCAAAGCGCATTGAGAGCCCAGGATGCCGCCTCAGAGATACGATGCCTACGAGGCCGCCAAACCTTACTTCGACCTGGTTCGAGGGGCGTTAGGCGACCTCGTCGATGGTGAGCACTTCTTCGACGTCGTCACTGACGCCGTCGTCTACGAGGTTCTCTACGACGTCGCCGGTTGGCCTCGCATTATCCAGGGGCGCACCGATTTGATGGCCCAGTTCAGGGGCTATTGCGACAACATCAAGCTTCAATCCGCCGATAGGTTGATTACCCACAAGACGCACGACGGCCGTGTCGTCATCATCGAATATGAGGTCCATGGGACCGTCCTCGCGACAGGTGTGAAGTACAACAATCGGTTCTGTTCAATCATCAAGATTGAGAACCGGAAAATCGCGCACTGGAGAGACTATATGGACTCTCTGACGGCCTGGAACGCATTGACGGGGCGCGCCAGCTAAAGGCCAGTATGGCTCATGGATGCCTCGACAGTGTCCGCTTTCGGGCAGTTCACCTAGGTCCGCTTTCGACCCTAAGCGGACTCGGGCCGCCATTCGGGTGTTCGCTGGAATGGGGACCCGCCAACGCCCTTTGATCCCATCTCGTCGCGACTCATCGGCGATGACGAACCGGACCTTTTGCGGCGACAATCCCCGTCGGAGTGATTGCCGCCGCCTAGCGAAATGGAACACTATGACGCCTTCGGAGGAAGAAAGCCCGCCATGCCAAGAAAGCCGATCAAATTCGCCCACGTCGTCTATCGCACCCGCCGCTTCGAGGAGATGATCAGCTGGTACGAAACGGTCTTCGGCGCAAGAGTGCAGCACGAGAACCCGGTTCTCGCGTTCCTGACCTATGATGGCGAGCACCATCGGTTCGCCTTCGTCAACTTGGCGGTGGTCGACCCGGAGGGGACGCCAGACAGTGACCGGCGCGGCGCGGTCGGCGTTGATCACGTTGCCTACACCGACGCCTCGGTGAGCGATCTGCTCGAAAACTATGCCGAGCTGAAGGCGAAGGGCATCGCCCCATACTGGTGCGTGCATCACGGGCTTACGGCCTCGATGTATTACGCCGACCCGGACGGCAACCAGATGGAGTTCCAGGTCGACGCCTTTTCCAGCGATGCGTGCAACGCCTTCATTCGTGGCGAGGAGATGGGGCTCAATCCGGTCGGCGTTGAATTTGACCCTGAGGATTGGCTCGCTCGTTTTCGCAGTGGCGCGCCGGAGTCCGACTTCCTCGTGCGCCAGGTTCTCGAGCCGGTCTCGCCGATCCGCGGATTTGCCGGGGCGCTACGAGGCCTCTGACCGCACGCGCAGCGTCCGCTTTCGGGCGCCGTGCTGACAACCGCTCTCGACCCATAGCAGACATTCGGAATGTCTGCTTTCGGGCAGCGCGCCGATGTCCGCTCGCGACCCAAAGCGGACTCTCGCGATGACGGCCTCAGGTGAATGGGCCGCTGTCAGATGGCGCGCCAGATGGATCCCATCCGCGAGAACCTTACGGTGTCCCAGCCGTCCGCGCGCAGTCGTTGCCGCTCGGTTTGCCAGCGAAGCGATCTGCAATCCAGGCGAGCTGATCAGGTGTGGAGTTTTCCATGGTCGGATCGTGGTCAAGGCCTGGGTAAGTGCGCAACTCGAGCGCAACACCGCGCGCGCAGGCGTTCTTCACCGTGGTCCGCACCGTCGCAATCGGCACCGTCTGGTCGGCCTCTCCCGCGAGAACGAGCAAAGGCCCTCCTATGCGGGTGGCGCCAATCTCGTTGTCGCGGAAGAAGCGTCGCGCGGCTGGCGTATCGTTCCAGCCAGCTTTGAGCACCGGTGGTTTAGTGTCACCGAGGAAGCTGGCGTAGGCGTAGTAGAAGCAGCCATTACTGGTGACGTCGGAATATCTCGCCAGGGCGGCGCCGGTCAGCATGTCGGCCGCCTTGAAGGAGGCCGTTCGCGCATGAATGGCCCAGGCGAGATATTCGAGATAGAAGCTGGCGGCCGTGGAGGTCCGCGGTCGCGTCAGAACCTCGCGCAATTGCGAGGCCGGGGCTACCGCCACGGCGCCCAGATACCCGGGATCACGGCGCGCGTGCTCCAGCTCAGCGACGCCCCAGGCCGCCAGCCCACCCTGGCTGTGGCCATCGACGACCCATCGATCGCCAAGTGACGGGACCGCGGCGCGAGCGGCCACAACGGAGTAGACGACGTCATAGGCCTGGGCAGGCTTGCTGACGTATTGATGCGTGCCGGGGGTTCCGAGGCCGTGGTAGTCGGTCGCCACGACGGCGTAGCCGGAGCGCACCATCGGCATCAGGCCTTCATCTCCGTAGTAGACATCCTTCATCAATGAGGGCGCGCATTGGCGGGCGACGCCGCTCGTGCCATGGGCCCAGGCGATGACCGGCCAGCCTCCTGCAGGCGTCGGGCCGGCTGGGATCAGCACAACGGCGCTGGTGGCGACATCCAGGCCCTCAGCGCTCCTGGAGTGATAGAGGATGCGGATCGCGCGAGCGCCGGCTGGGAGGGCGTAGCCGTCGAACGCTCCCTGGCGCAGAAGGGCGCCGGGTTTGGTCGACGACAGTCCCTTTGGCGGGTCGTAGAAGGGCGTGATCGGTAGCGCATCCTTGGCCTCCAACGCGATCGCTTGCGCCACCGATTTAAGCCCCTCCTGCGCGGCGGCCGGCGGCAGACCGAGGGCGATGAGCGCGACAGCCGCGACAGCGCAAATGCATCCGACGCGCTGATTGACAATCGTCATGCAACCCCACCCCCCTCGTTGATTCCGGCCACTCTGACGAGGTGGGCTTGGCGGTCAACTGCCCTTGGGGTCCCGTGAAGAAGGGGCAACTGAGGGATGGTCGCTGAAGAGGACCGAGAGTCCGTGTGTGGACGCCCCTGAAGATGCAAGAAGATTCGCTAGTGGGCGCTGCGCGTAGTCGAGGTGCTTCCGTGTGTCCGGCCTGTTGATGCGGCTGCGACGCCGCTGGCCTGTATGGAGTTCGCGGATCGGGTC